>NZ_PDJU01000065.1 GCF_004116455.1 Arcobacter sp. F155 | reverse complement strand
AGTAACAGAGTTTACAATTACAACACCAACAGTAGATGATGCATTAAAAGAAGATACAGAAGCGTATGAGATTTCTGTAGGTGGAGTAGATGCAACAGGAACAATCTTAGATAATGAAGCAGATATCGCAGTATCAAGTGTAACAAGTGATGAGCAAACAGAAGGAACTGATTTAGTTCACACTGTAACATTAAGTGGAGAAGCAGATTCAGCAAAAGAGTATGACTTTACATTTAACACTGGAACAGTAGAAGCA
>NZ_PDJU01000064.1 GCF_004116455.1 Arcobacter sp. F155 | reverse complement strand
AGTAACAGAGTTTACAATTACAACACCAACAGTAGATGATGCATTAAAAGAAGATACAGAAGCGTATGAGATTTCTGTAGGTGGAGTAGATGCAACAGGAACAATCTTAGATAATGAAGCAGATATCAAAGTATCAAGTGTAACAAGTGATGAGCAAACAGAAGGAACTGATTTAGTTCACACTGTAACATTAAGTGGAGAAGCAGATTCAGCAAAAGAGTATGACTTTACATTTAACACTGGAACAGTAGAAGCA
>NZ_PDJU01000063.1 GCF_004116455.1 Arcobacter sp. F155 | reverse complement strand
TGCTTCTACTGTTCCAGTGTTAAATGTAAAGTCATACTCTTTTGCTGAATCTGCTTCTCCACTTAATGTTACAGTGTGAACTAAATCAGTTCCTTCTGTTTGCTCATCACTTGTTACACTTGATACTTCGATATCTGCTTCATTATCTAAGATTGTTCCTGTTGCATCTACTCCACCTACAGAAATCTCATACGCTTCTGTATCTTCTTTTAATGCATCATCTACTGTTGGTGTTGTAATTGTAAACTCTGTTACT
>NZ_PDJU01000062.1 GCF_004116455.1 Arcobacter sp. F155 | reverse complement strand
GCTTCATTATCTAAGATTGTTCCTGTTGCATCTACTCCACCTACAGAAATCTCATACGCTTCTGTATCTTCTTTTAATGCATCATCTACTGTTGGTGTTGTAATTGTAAACTCTGTTACTCCTGCTGGTACTGTGATTTTTCCAGTACTTGCATCATATGTTACACCATTACTAAATTCAAACGCTTCGATATCTTCTGCTTCTACTGTTCCAGTGTTAAATGTAAAGTCATACTCTTTTGCTGAATCTGCTTCTCCACTTAATGTTACAGTGTGAACTAAATCAGTTCCTTCTGTTTGCTCATCACTTGTTACACTT
>NZ_PDJU01000061.1 GCF_004116455.1 Arcobacter sp. F155 | reverse complement strand
TTTGGCTTTTTTTAAACTATTTCTTGGTTTACTATCTTATTAAGTACTTGTACTTAATATGTTGTATATCTACTATAAGATATAAGACTTTTAACATTATAATTTTTAATACTCATCAATGTGAGTAATGAACGAATATAAAGTTCTTTAAAAAGAACATATGCAGAAAGACAAGCTTTCTGATATTCGCTGATTACTCATATTGCTGGTGGTTTTAGCGAAGTGGTAATACCCAGCTCCATTCCGAACCTGGAAGTCAAGCACTTCTGCGCTGATAATACTGCAGGGCCCCCTTGTGGAAACGTAGGTCGCTGCCAGCTC
>NZ_PDJU01000060.1 GCF_004116455.1 Arcobacter sp. F155 | reverse complement strand
ATACTGACCTTTGACAAAGAATAATACTTTCCCTTGAGGTACAAATACCGATTCTGTAAGGATCGGATTAAATGGTAAACTTGTCACATATACCCCAGCTGCATTTTGAATTGTCGCGTTTGCTTGAATATCAAAAGGATCAAATGGATTTGTTACCATAACTACTTTTCCAGCAATATTTTTTGGTCGATCTGAATCTGTTTTACCATCACCATTTAATTTTTTAGCTAATAATTTCACTACACCTTTTAATTCATTAATTGTTTTACGACCTGGTTCAAACGTTAAAGTGCCTACTGGCTTTTTATCTGGATATATTCCATTCACAACGCTTCCACTTGGATCTTTTAATAAACCAATAGGTTCATCTTTACCTGTAACAGC
>NZ_PDJU01000059.1 GCF_004116455.1 Arcobacter sp. F155 | reverse complement strand
ATCTAAAGCTTTTTCAATACTATCAAAAGTATGAACACCTTCTGAAGAAAATCCTTTAGTAGATAAAACTAAAGAAGTTCTATTTGGAAGCGGTTTACCAATAGATTCAAAAGTTTTTCTTCCCATTAAAATATGATGACCACTTGTAATTTGTTTAAAGTTTTTAAAATCTTCAGAAATATGCCAAAGCATTTGATTATTTAATCCTATTTCCCAATTTTTACCATAAGCAACAATCATTGATATTTTCATTATACTGCCATCTCCCCTTTTATAGCTTCATGACATACATAATCAACAAGCTCAAAATCTTCCATTTTAAAATCATTGATATTTTTTACATTCTTATTAATTTTCATTTTTGGTTTTTCATAAGGAGTTCTTG
>NZ_PDJU01000058.1 GCF_004116455.1 Arcobacter sp. F155 | reverse complement strand
CCTGAGGAAGGCTCGTCCGCTCAGGGTTAGTCAGGACCTAAGCCGAGGCCGACAGGCGTAGGCGATGGACAACAGGTTGATATTCCTGTACCACCTCTTTATCGTTTGAGCAATGGAGGGACGCAGAAGGATAGAAGAAGCGTGCGATTGGTTGTGCACGTCCAAGCAGTTAGGCTGATAAGTAGGCAAATCCGCTTATCGTGAAGGCTGAGCTGTGATGGGGAAGCTCCTTATGGAGCGAAGTCTTTGATTCCCCGCTGCCAAGAAAAGCTTCTAGCGAGATAAAAGGTGCCTGTACCGCAAACCGACACAGGTAGGCGAGGAGAGAATCCTAAGGTGTGCGAGAGAACTCTGGTTAAGGAACTCGGCAAAATGACCCCGTAACTT
>NZ_PDJU01000057.1 GCF_004116455.1 Arcobacter sp. F155 | reverse complement strand
CATGACAATTTTCATATTCCTTTAATAGTTCAATTATTTGAAAAGCTGCAGGGGTAATTCCATTTTCACTTGTAAGTAGGCCTTTTTCTTTTAAACTCGTAGTTGCTTTCGTGACACATTCTGCATCAAGTAAAATAATTGCGTCACGGTTTGGCAATCCAAATATATCGGTAACCCCAGCTGCACCTGCGAGAACATATAATTCAGCAGGTGCAAAACTCATTTCTTTCCCCATTCTTTTATCCCCCGTTTCTCCATCACAATTGTTTTATCGCCCTTACTTCCGATCTATCTCCGTACGTTTGAATGCTTTTATCTAACTCTTTCAAAGCTTTCGTATGCCCTTCAAATGCCTCTACCATTTCTGAATTATATTGAATGATCAAATCAAGGTAACTTAAAAA
>NZ_PDJU01000056.1 GCF_004116455.1 Arcobacter sp. F155 | reverse complement strand
GGTCATAAGGGGCATGATGATTTGACGTCATCCCCACCTTCCTCCGGTTTGTCACCGGCAGTCACCTTAGAGTGCCCAACTTAATGATGGCAACTAAGATCAAGGGTTGCGCTCGTTGCGGGACTTAACCCAACATCTCACGACACGAGCTGACGACAACCATGCACCACCTGTCACTCTGCTCCCGAAGGAGAAGCCCTATCTCTAGGGTTTTCAGAGGATGTCAAGACCTGGTAAGGTTCTTCGCGTTGCTTCGAATTAAACCACATGCTCCACCGCTTGTGCGGGCCCCCGTCAATTCCTTTGAGTTTCAGCCTTGCGGCCGTACTCCCCAGGCGGAGTGCTTACTGCGTTAACTTCAGCACTAAAGGGCGGAAACCCTCTAACACTTAGCACTCATCGTTTACGG
>NZ_PDJU01000055.1 GCF_004116455.1 Arcobacter sp. F155 | reverse complement strand
CATGTATAGTTCTTTCTTTATTCCCTTTACCCATTTCTTTTATATTTCCTTTTTCTTTTTTTTTTGTTCTTTTCTTTATTTTACTCTCTTCCTTCTCTCTTTTACCTGTTTTTTTTTTTTTTTCTAACTCTGCTTTTTCTCTTTCTTCTTTTTTTTTTTTTTTTCTTTTTTTTTCTTTTTTTTTTTTCTCTCTTTTTTTTTTTTTCTTTTCTTCTCTTTTTTCTTTCTTTTTTTTTTTTTTCTCTTCTTTTTCTCCTTTTTTTTTTTTCTCTCTTTTTCTTTTCTTTTTTTCTTTTTTTTTTTCTTTTGTTTCATCTTTTTCTCTCTCTCCCCTTTTTTTTTCTTCTTCTTTTTTTTTCTTCTCTTTTCCTGCTGCTCCTTCTTTTCTTCCTTGTTCTTTTTTATTATTTTT
>NZ_PDJU01000054.1 GCF_004116455.1 Arcobacter sp. F155 | reverse complement strand
GCCTCCTCTGTTCCCCCCTTCCTCCCTTCCCCCGCGTCGCTCTCTTCTGCTGCTCCTGTTCCCGTGTTCCCTGTCCCGTCCTCCTCTTTTGCTGCCTCTGCTTCTCCCCTTCCTGTTCCCGTGTGCCCTCCCTCCGTTCCTTCTGTTTGCTCCTCCCTTGTTCCCCTTGCTCCTGTGCTCTCTGCTTCCTTCTCTCCGCTTGTTCCTGTTGCCTCTCCTCCCCCTACCGCCCTCTCCTCCGCTTCTGTCTCTTCTTTTCCTGCCTCCTCTCCTGTTGGTGTTGTCCTTGTCCCCTCGTCTCTTCTTGCCCGCCCCGTCTGTCGTCCCGGCCTCTCCTGCTGTGCTCCGCCCTTCCTCCCTTCCCCCGCTTCCCTCTCTTCTGCTTCTCCTGTTCCCGTGTTCCCTGTCCCGT
>NZ_PDJU01000053.1 GCF_004116455.1 Arcobacter sp. F155 | reverse complement strand
AAACCGTAGCCCGTTAGTACGTATCCCTGCATCTCGTGGTATTAGTACACGCGTAGAAGTACGTAGTGTTGACCCAGCTGCAAACCCATATTTAGTAATGGCTACATTATTAGCTGCAGGTCTTGATGGAATTAAAAACAAATTAACTCCACCAGCTGCAGTAGACCGTAACATCTATGTAATGACAAAAGAAGAGCGCGAAGAAGCAGGTATCGTTGACTTACCAGCAACATTAGCGCAAGCGTTAGTTACATTACAATCTAATGAAGTAGTATGCGGTGCACTAGGAGAACACTTACTTGAGCACTTCATCGAAGCGAAAGAGATTGAGTGGGATATCTTTAGAACACAAGTTCACCAATGGGAACGCGATCAATATATGTCTCTATACTAAGAGGCTTGAACCCTTGATAC
>NZ_PDJU01000052.1 GCF_004116455.1 Arcobacter sp. F155 | reverse complement strand
GTGCTAAGTGCTCAAGTAAAGTTGTTTTTCCACTTGCTGGACTTGACATAGGATTGATACCTAAAACATTTTGCTTATCAAAGTGTGCTCTATTATGAGCTGCTTCATGGTCATTTTTGTCTAAAATGTTTTTAATAACTGCTACTGTTTTACTATCATTTAACTGTGGATTATGATGTAAAGTATCATGGGCAGCTTGGGGAGAAGCTGAGTCTGAATGATGTTGATGATCGTGTGAGTGATCATGGCCATGATGGGGGTGGTCTGTTATGCTACATCCGCAATCTGTACACATTTTTATTCCTTTTTAATGAAGGTTCATTTATTATTCTTCTAGCAGTTTATTTATAGCAAACTGAAATTTAGCTAACGAGTATGGTCGCTTATGTACTTTTAGGACAAAAATAGTAGAATTG
>NZ_PDJU01000051.1 GCF_004116455.1 Arcobacter sp. F155 | reverse complement strand
TCGGTTTATAAAAGTTATTTACAAACCTTCTAAATTTTAAAAGATCTCCCATTCCTTCGCAACTCTTTCAATCATTTTTGATGTCGTTCCTCTGAAATTGGACGGGAATTATAATAGATTTTTCTCCTCTTGTCAAGGGTTTTTTCTAAATATCAGCTTAAATTTTGAAAGTTTCGCAGTTTTTAGGGTTTTTGCCATAAATATAACTAAATAAAGTTATATTTATTCTATTTATAATAGTTTTATTATTTAATAAGTAAAAATTAATTAAATTAAATTAAAAATATAGTTCAAAAATCATTAACACTAATGCAATTTAGTTATATAGGGATAATAATATTAATAGGATATTGGAAATTACTACAGCAAATAATAAAAAGAAATAAGGTTTGAGGTGGTGCCCACAACTGGATTTGA
>NZ_PDJU01000049.1 GCF_004116455.1 Arcobacter sp. F155 | reverse complement strand
GTTAGAAAATACCTTCGAATGGATGGGGAGTTATTAAAGCTATTGCTAAGGCTCGGTATTCCAGCGAGTATTAATATGATATTAGTTTCATTATCTGAAATTGCTGTAATCGCGTTTGTAAATCGTTACGGTTCGGATGCAACAGCTGCTTACGGAGTTGTGAATCAAGTTGCAAGTTATGTACAAATGCCAGCAGTTAGCCTTGGTATTACAGTTTCTATTTTTGCAGCACAATCAATTGGGGCGAATCAATTTGATCGATTGCAGAAAGTTGTGAAGGTCGGAATTATTATGAACTACGTCATCGGTGGTGTGTTAATAGCTCTTATTTACTTATTCTCAAGAGACATTTTATCACTATTTTTAACGAGTCAAACAACAATTGAAATTGCTCATAGCTTAGTTATGATTACGTTATGGAG
>NZ_PDJU01000048.1 GCF_004116455.1 Arcobacter sp. F155 | reverse complement strand
TTCTTTCATTATGTACAAATTGTGAAAAGGGTTACATTGCTCGTGTGGTGAGGCATATAATGAACATGTAATCTTCTCGTATATGTTTGACTCTCCTTTGAAACTAGCCTAGAGTAGGTTGGTTTCTTTTTTTTTCTACAAGTAGGAAAGAAATCCCTGCTTACGCTTGTGTCATTCATATATATGTACAAGAATGAGATGTAGTACTGTTTCCTAAACATGACAGAAAAGCTTTCTTTTAAAATGGATATACTAATGAGGCAAGACGTCATGGAAGGAGAATGAAGATGGGACAAAATCGCAGGTTTCGTTCTGGACAAAAAGCGCCGAATGATGGCATTTACGTAGAAATTGGTGAAACGGGAAGTATGGTGAAAGATCCGCAAATGGTGAAATTAACTGCCGGTGAAAAGTTTCCGGATAACAC
>NZ_PDJU01000047.1 GCF_004116455.1 Arcobacter sp. F155 | reverse complement strand
CTCCAATTGCACATGCTCCCACTTCAGCGTCTGAATTTCGCCTCTCCGAGCGCCTGTCAAAATCAGCAGTCGAAACGCCGCTAGAGCATAGATCGATTCAATCCCCTGCCTTTCCAGATCATCGAGGGCTGCGCCGAGCCGCTTGAACTCTTCCGCCGTGAGAAAGCGCTCTTTCGGCGTCTCACGATAACGCGGTATCCCCCGAACCGGATTGCTTGCCTTGGCGCGGACCCCCCAAAGCTCGGCAAGATTCAGCATTTTAGAAAGCAGTGTCAGACACCGGTTCGCGGCACCTGCGCCGCCTCTGACGACAACGCCACCGCCCTGCTCTTTCCGCTTAGCTTTCGGGTCTTTCGGCGCTGTTTTGCCTGCATAAATTGCGGCTTTGAAGGCCTCGACATCCGTTGGTTTAAGATCGCTGACGAGCTT
>NZ_PDJU01000046.1 GCF_004116455.1 Arcobacter sp. F155 | reverse complement strand
ATTTCTAGCACCATAAGCTGCATAACAGAAACAGGTGTCTTCATTTGATGTACCCAATGGTTAATAAATAATTGATGTTCTTGTTGTTTTACTTCATACGATTGTAGTTCTTTTTGGAAGAGGCGGTACTGCGTACGCACGAGTTCATTGACACCGTTAGGCATCGGAGCAGTCGCTCTTTCAATAAACGCATCTTCCATTTTTTCTGGTTGCTCACTTAATCTATGGTACATTCTACGATTGCGAACGTAACGATAAGCGAGGAAACAAATAAATAAGTATAAACTTAAAACAACGAAGTAAAATTTATTGTTTTGAAATCCATCTACTGCATCATAAAGAACGAAGATGATACCGAAGTTTAATACGTACAGTAGGAAAAATGCAAAATGATCACGTAAAAATAGCTTCATGCTTATTCACTCCAAGT
>NZ_PDJU01000045.1 GCF_004116455.1 Arcobacter sp. F155 | reverse complement strand
ATTACGCACTAACGAAGCCGATCCAACCGTATCATAGCCAGGGATCATCGATTTCGCTGCGGCAAGCTGCAAGGAGGCAAAAAAGCACTCTCTCCCTTGGCGCAATTCGTCGCCGATCACGGGTTCTGAATTACCCATTCCGGCTTCCTCCCGGCCGGAATTGCGACGGGCTGGTGTTCGAGCAGTCTCCGACGCACAACTTGAGCCCATCGCTCGCGGTGGGCTTCTTTTTGAGATTCGATGGCCGGCTATTCGGGAAGCTCCTTGCGTGGCGACGAACATGGAAAGCGAAATTCCCCCTGACGAAGCAGGCGAGATTTCGCGTGAGGACCTCTACGAGCAGGTCTGGACCACTCCGATCAACCATTTAGCGGCAAAGTTCGGTATAACGGATTTCCATCTGGCGCGCGTTTGCAGCGCGCTTAATGTAC
>NZ_PDJU01000044.1 GCF_004116455.1 Arcobacter sp. F155 | reverse complement strand
GTGGGGTTACTCCAGAAGAGGAAGCGTTTTTAACGAAAGAGTTTGCGGAGTATAAAAAGAATCATCCTGGTATTTTAGATTTATATATTGGTACGAAAGATAAAAAAACATTAAGTGCCAATCTTGCTGAAGGTGGGCAAGTGCCAGAAGGATATGATCCAACGACAAGACCATGGTATAAAGATTCAGAGGCTGATGTAAAAAAGGTCCATTGGGGACAACCTTCTTATGAAATTGCAACAGGAAAGTTAAGTGTAGGTGTTTCTAAAGCAATTACAGCTCAAGATGGATCTGTATTAGGCGTTGTTGCGATGGATGTATCGCTTGGGACGATTCAGAAGTTGCTTCACAATATTCAATATAATAATGACGGAGAAATGTTTATTACAAATGATAAAAATATGGCTCTTGTTTATCCAGAAAAGATAGGGAA
>NZ_PDJU01000043.1 GCF_004116455.1 Arcobacter sp. F155 | reverse complement strand
TATAATAACTTTATTAAATCTTTGCTTTGTTTTCTGACTAATCACTAATCTACATCCTTTTCTAATTTTTATTATTGAATACTAACGTAGTAGAGAAATCTATCAAAATTCAAACAACATCCAGTAATTCTTTAAAATACTGGATGTTGTTCTATCTTTACATCTGATTCTTACATATTAATTGATTGTAATTGCTTTCCATAACGATAGTGCAAATATCCAATTCGGGTCACCATTTCCTTGATGATTTTGAACAGCTTCATACACTGTCCCTTGATGTTCTACTTTATCCCCCTTTGTATATGCCTTCTTTGGATCCCATTTTTCATAAGATACATTTTGATCTTTGGTTTTTACAAGAAGAATTTCACTTTGGATTGATGTATTTCCAGCTGCATCTACAGCCTTCACTGCATATTTATATTCCTTATTAAC
>NZ_PDJU01000042.1 GCF_004116455.1 Arcobacter sp. F155 | reverse complement strand
ATATGTACAACACAGCACGGGAAAAATTTGATTCAGTCAAAAATGCAGCTCAAGAAAAGTTTGATGCAGCAAAGAGGTTTATCATTGACCCGATAAAAGATGCGGTGGATAAAGTGAAGGGATTCATTGATAAAATCAAAGGATTTTTCAGTGATTTGAAATTAAAGATTCCGAAACCGGAAATGCCTAAAATGCCGCATTTTAGTTTAGAAACTAGCACGAAAAACATTTTAGGGAAAGACATTACGTATCCATCTGGCATTGGTGTACAATGGCGTGCAAAAGGCGGTATTTTTACTAGACCTACAATTTTCGGTATGAGTAATGGTCAGTTACAAGGTGCAGGAGAAGCTGGAAATGAAGCGGTTTTACCGTTGAATAAAAAAACATTAGGCGCGATTGGTGAAGGGATTGCAGCAACGATGTCTACTGAACCA
>NZ_PDJU01000041.1 GCF_004116455.1 Arcobacter sp. F155 | reverse complement strand
ATATTTACTATTTCATAACCAACATTGCAGATAAATTCAACTATATTATTAAGTAGAATTTTTGAATCAATATTTTTATATTTTTCACTTGTGTCAGGGAAAAACTCACCAATATCTCCAGCGCCTACTGCACCTAATAAAGCATCAATTAATGAATGGATAAGTACATCTCCATCACTATGAGCTTTAAACCCATAATGTACATCAATATTTACTCCACCTAAAAACATTTTTTTATTCTCTTCAAAAGGGTGAATATCAAAACCAGTTCCAGTAAAGAAGTTATTTGAAGGGGGTTTTAAACAAGTAATTTCAGAAATATCACTATTTATAGTCAACTTTTTACTTGCAATATCTCCTTCTATATATTTAATAGAACCACCAATCGCTTTAATAGCTGAACTATCATCAGTAAACTCAACAGTTGTCTCTAAGGC
>NZ_PDJU01000040.1 GCF_004116455.1 Arcobacter sp. F155 | reverse complement strand
GAACCAATAGTAAATGTAAGCATATCAAAAACTAAATCATCTGGATTAAAGCCATGTCTATTTACACATAAATCATAGATTCTTTCTGCAACTTCAAGTTTTCTATTCTTTGTTTTTGCCATTCCAACTTCATCAATAACTAAACAAACAAGTGCTGCACCAAACTTTTTGGCTAAATTACAAACTGCATCAAATTTCTCTTCCCCATCTTCAAGATTAACTGAGTTAATTATTGGTCTTCCACCAATCTGTTTTAAAGCCTCTTCAAGAGCTGGAAGTTGCGTTGAGTCTGGCATAAGTGGAAGTGCAACTTTTTGAGAATATAAAGATACAACTTTATTCATATCTTCTCTTTCATCACGTCCAGCAAATCCGACAGAAACATCAATTACATGTGCTCCTGCTCTTACTTGTTGTTGACCAACAGATAATGTTCCCT
>NZ_PDJU01000039.1 GCF_004116455.1 Arcobacter sp. F155 | reverse complement strand
TTCAAAATCTCGATGAATTCAACATTTACTCGCTCTGGGAACATTTCATGTGTCTCCAGGACTGGACCAAGTGTTGTAAGAGGTGCTTGCTCTACATCATCAACAAAAATAACCGCATGCGGATTCCCCATTGAAACAGCTGTAAATGCATAGCGATGATTATTGTATAAGAAGTTTTCACGAATAAATGGTGTTTCACCTTCACCAAGCATCGGTATTTCTGCACGTGTTAAACGCGGTGCTCCCATATCGATTTTCGCTAATGTAACTTTCCCTTCTTCTACCGTTACTTCCGCTGTTACAATACCAGCTAACGTTTCAATTGTGAAAACTGTTTCTTCTCCTAGTTTATGCTCATACGCATATTTCGCTACGCATCGTAAACCGTTACCACAACTCTTTCCTTCTGAACCATCATTATTAAACATGCGCATTTTCAC
>NZ_PDJU01000038.1 GCF_004116455.1 Arcobacter sp. F155 | reverse complement strand
GCCCAGGCGCTGGCCAGCACGAGAGCGCGGCCCCTCTGCCGGGCAACGCATTCGCTCCGCAGGAGGAGAGTTCAAGGCCATCGCGGGTCGATCGCGTGTTCGCAAACCTTGATCGGAATCGGCCAACATTTGCGCGCGTGCAGAACCGGATCATGAGCGACTGGCTGCTGTGGGCGGACGTCAAGACGAGTGGGTTGCGCCGGCCGGATTCGGTGGTCGGTACCTGGTCGATGCGTCACGGAAATCAGGTGAACGCGCTGGTCGGGCTGACCTATAGGATCCCGCCCGATCTGCTGGTCGGCGCCGTCGGCGGCTGGGAAACCTTCAACTACACGTCCGAGGCTCTAAGCGGCCGCATGAAGGGCGACGGATGGACCATCGGTAGCTACCTCGGCTGGCGCATCGGCCCGCAATTGCGCTTCGACGCCGCGTCAACCTACTC
>NZ_PDJU01000037.1 GCF_004116455.1 Arcobacter sp. F155 | reverse complement strand
GTCTACTAACAAATCATGCATGTAGGAGTATTAATGGAGTTGTTTCAATTCAACATGACGATTTTCATTCCAACTCTCGATATATTAGTTATTGTTGCTTAAGATAAATTTCAGCAACACTCTCACTTCACGTCTAAACGCTTATAGAGAAACGTGTCGCGCCAGCAGCTTGCATGAGATCAATTGAAATCTTAATGGAAAGCACAGAGTTACATGATCGTTTATGGGAAAATGGCCGCTACTTAAAACAAGGATTAAAAGAACTTGGCTTTAACATTGGGGAAAGTGAAACGCCAATTACACCTTGTATTATTGGGGACGAAGTGTTAACACAAGAATTTAGTAAGCGTCTAAATGAAGAAGGTGTATACGCAAAATCTATTGTGTTCCCAACTGTAGCAAAAGGAAAAGGTCGTGTTCGTAATATGCCTACAGCAGCTCAT
>NZ_PDJU01000036.1 GCF_004116455.1 Arcobacter sp. F155 | reverse complement strand
ACATTCGCCGCCGCCTGATCCGGCGGCAGGTCGGCCCGCACGATCGCCTCGGCTTCCGCGAAACGGCCTTGCAGGCCGACGGCGAGGCCGAGATTCTGCCGCACGCGGGCATCGTTGGGGTTGCGCTCATAGGCGCGGCGCAGCGTGGCCTCGGCCTTGGAGAGGTCCTTGGTCAGAACATAGGACAGGCCGAGGTTGGACAACACCGAGGGGTCGTCAGGCACGATCTTCAGCGCGCTGGTGTAATAGCGCCGCGCTTCCTCATGATTGCCGAGCTGGTCGAGCGCCGTACCCTGAATCGACAGAATGCGCCAGTCCGGGTTGGCTGGCGTATGCGCCTTGCTCAGCGTATCGAAGCCCTGCTGATAATTTCCATTGTCGACGAGGGCGCGGCCGTATGCGCCAAGCACCGTCTTGTTGCCGGGATTGGCCAATACCGCCTGCTCC
>NZ_PDJU01000035.1 GCF_004116455.1 Arcobacter sp. F155 | reverse complement strand
AAATGAAGGTGATTATGTAACTGCTGGTACTCTTTTGTATGAAGCAAAAGATTTAAGCAAAGGAAAATTGGAGATTTATGTTCCAATTTTGGATATTGATGATATAAAAAACAAAACAATATATCTTGATGGAGAGAAAACCAATTTGAAAATAGAGAAGATTTTTGATGTTGCTGATTCTCAACACATCTCTTCATCTAAAGTAAAAATAGTTTTAAATAATCCAAAAAAATTTTCAAGGTTGATAAAAATTGAGTTTAAGTAAAAATAGTATTGCCTGTCCACTTGATTGTTATGATACTTGTGAAGCACTATATGAAAATGGTTTAATAAAAGGGAACAAAAATCATGGAGTAACAAATGGAAAACTCTGTATAAATTTTGCAAATTTGCAAAATGAGAACTTCTTAAAAACTGCATATTATGAGAATAAAGAGATAACTTTAGAAG
>NZ_PDJU01000034.1 GCF_004116455.1 Arcobacter sp. F155 | reverse complement strand
AAGGGATTGTTTTTAGCATAAGAATTGATGTTTCTTTTTTTACGCTCTAAGTACATCGGATCCAGCTCTTTAATCTTTGGCTCTTTACAAAAGAAAGCAAGCCATTGCTCAAATGATAAATTCTTCTCTTTAGGTTCTTCTTGTTCATTTTTCATACGACTCTTCCTCTTTGAGTCCATCTCTTACCATCACAAACTAAATCATCAAAGTTTGGTTTAGTTGTGAATACACAGAATTTCTTTAATGGTTTAAACATAAGTAGATCTCCTTAATATTGATGTTCAAAGCGATAGTGTCACTTTGTCTAAGTTGATGATATATGTTTGAAGAAAAGTGGAAGTAAAATAGGATAAAGGAACTGGTATTATTCTTGAAAAAATAACTAAAATAGAGCTAAAAATAAGGGTTGAACTCTTTATAGACTAGGTAGAATGAATAATAGATAAGTTAT
>NZ_PDJU01000033.1 GCF_004116455.1 Arcobacter sp. F155 | reverse complement strand
CATGGGTAAAATATGATGCTTCTTATATCTACTTTGCCCGTAGACAAACGAGTAATATTGGTAAATTAGTTGTTGTGGATACAAACGAATTATGGGTCTATGGTTCGGCTGACTGGAACGACAAAATCCAAACGGTAAAAAAAGGAGAAGCATTTACAATTTTAGATTAATTACAAGTAAATGGTTCTAATATGTATAAATGTAAGTATTTTTATATTACTGCAAACTCCCAATTTGTATATATAAAATAGGAAAGATGGATTTTATATATAAGTATAAAAAGTTAAAAAACTTTAAAATAAGTTAAGGGAATACCAACCCTTAATGCATTGATTAAACATCAAAACGTCTAAAGTATGGATGCTAGGCGAGAAGTAAGTAGATTATTAACACCCTGGGTCTATTTTTGCTCTAGGGCATATATTGTTATTTGGTAAAATTAGTAACATAATGTGCATAAA
>NZ_PDJU01000032.1 GCF_004116455.1 Arcobacter sp. F155 | reverse complement strand
GGCATATATCGTGCTGTACAAACAAAAGAAGAATTCTTATCCAAGCAAACGAAGAAAATGACACAGGAATTGATGGGGGAATTTGGAGATTTAGTTGTAAATCATATGTTAGATGAGTTAGAGCAGGCTGATCCGACTTTAATAAAAAAGTTAGAAGACAAATTGAGTCAGTTAAAAAAAGAGGATTAATGGAATGAAATGGCAAATGCGTAAAATCGTATTGTTAGCAGTAATTGTTAGTACCCTCTTTTTCAGTATGTTAGTGTATTACGTTACATATCCATTTCTGTTTCAAAATAAGATGTTCTTTCTTTCAAATTTTTGCTTGTTCCAGTTAGAAAAACATATGAAAGAATTATCGCTGATTCGTATTATAATCGCTGGATTATTATTACTTACTATATTAATCGTGTGCAAAAGAATTTGGCGACAATTTTTCTATAGTAAAAAATTACAAAAAGTACTTATA
>NZ_PDJU01000031.1 GCF_004116455.1 Arcobacter sp. F155 | reverse complement strand
TCCTACACAAGATAAATATGTGTTTGGTGATTATCGTGAAATTACGGATCCGAACGAGGAATTACGAAAGATTTACAATCGAATCCTTAGTAAATTCGGTGAAAAACAAGAAATGCTGGATCAGCTAGATAAATTGGTGAAAGAAGCGAATGAAACAGCAAGTAGCGCTAAGAAAGAATCAGAAGCAGCGAAAACACTTGCTGAAAAGGTACAAGAGAATATTAAAAACAATACTGTTGAAATTATAGAAGCTAAGAATCCACCAACAACAGGGCTTAAACCTAATAAAACGCTTTGGCGTGATATGAGTAACGGAAAGCCCGGTATTTTAAAAATATGGACAGGTACAGCTTGGGAATCAGTTGTTCCTGATGTAGAATCAATCAAAAAAGATACACTGATGCAGGTTAATAAAGATATTGAAAACACAAAAACAGAGTTGAATAAAAAAGTGGAAGAAGCACAAAGTCAAGCAAC
>NZ_PDJU01000030.1 GCF_004116455.1 Arcobacter sp. F155 | reverse complement strand
GCAGAGTTTGAATCTGCAACACCATACTACTACAGCACATATGGAGACGAGAATGAATCGGTTAGAACAGATCGTAAGAGTGTAGTAGTTCTAGGATCTGGTCCAATCCGTATCGGTCAAGGTGTTGAGTTTGACTATGCAACAGTTCACTCTGTATGGGCAATTAAAGAAGCGGGATATGAGGCAATCATTGTTAATAACAATCCAGAAACAGTTTCAACAGACTTCAGTATTTCTGACAAATTATACTTTGAACCATTAACAATCGAAGATGTAATGCACATTATCGATTTAGAAAAGCCAGAAGGTGTTATCGTCCAATTCGGTGGACAAACGGCAATTAACTTAGCTGCTAAATTAGAGGCTCACGGTGTGAAAATCTTAGGAACATCACTTGAAGATTTAGACCGTGCAGAAGATCGTGATAAGTTTGAAGCAGCTCTAACACAACTTGGTATCCCGCAACCAGTTGGTAAAAC
>NZ_PDJU01000029.1 GCF_004116455.1 Arcobacter sp. F155 | reverse complement strand
CTCTATGAAATTGCTTCGTTCATTTCTCATTTTGACTCTTGTTGTATTGTTAAGCGCATGTAATACAGCAACAAAAGTCACAAAGGTTCAAAAAAATGGCGAAACGACTTTAACAATTGGTTCTTTGCAGGGGTATTACGATGTACAAACGCTTAAAGCTGAAAAAGGAAATGTGGAAATTCCTTATGAGGCAGCAGTTGAAGAAGGGACGATTTTATTGCAAGTCACAAAAGACGATAAGGTCATTTATGAAGAAGAAGTCACTTCTCAAAAAGAAGGTTTGCTTTCTTTTGAAGCGCCAAAATCCGGATCATATGATTTAATTGTACGTGTGAAGGGTGAAGAAGAGAAAGCGAAAGGAATTCAAATACATACGAAGCTATGAAAAAACGGCAAGCGGAGTATACTCGCTTGCCGTTTCCATTTCCAATTGGTTCTGGCATAACAAATGCTCATCAATTTCAAGAAGTGAACGTAAAGT
>NZ_PDJU01000028.1 GCF_004116455.1 Arcobacter sp. F155 | reverse complement strand
TGCTTCTACTGTTCCAGTGTTAAATGTAAAGTCATACTCTTTTGCTGAATCTGCTTCTCCACTTAATGTTACAGTGTGAACTAAATCAGTTCCTTCTGTTTGCTCATCACTTGTTACACTTGATACTGTGATATCTGCTTCATTATCTAAGATTGTTCCTGTTGCATCTACTCCACCTACAGAAATCTCATACGCTTCTGTATCTTCTTTTAATGCATCATCTACTGTTGGTGTTGTAATTGTAAACTCTGTTACTCCTGCTGGTACTGTGATTTTTCCAGTACTTGCATCATATGTTACACCATTACTAAATTCAAACGCTTCGATATCTTCTGCTTCTACTGTTCCAGTGTTAAATGTAAAGTCATACTCTTTTGCTGAATCTGCTTCTCCACTTAATGTTACAGTGTGAACTAAATCAGTTCCTTCTGTTTGCTCATCACTTGTTACACTTGATACTGTGATATCTGCTTCATTATCTAAGATTGTTCCTGTTGCATCTACTCCACCTACAGAAATCTCATACGCTTCTGTATCTTCTTTTAATGCATCATCTACTGTTGGTGTTGTAATTGTAAACTCTGTTACT
>NZ_PDJU01000027.1 GCF_004116455.1 Arcobacter sp. F155 | reverse complement strand
GTAGATAACATATAGAATGTTGATGCTAAAACCATGAACTTAATCAGAGTATTTGATTGTAATTGTTGCCATTCACCCTTCATTGTTAAAAGCATATTAATTGCTGATCCCCATGATGGTAAAATTAGTACTACTGACATTACAGATCCCATTGTTTGCATCCAATCTGGAACTGTTGAATAAATTAAGTGGTGTCCACCTGCCCATAAATATACAAATAATAGACCCCAGAATGCTAAAATTGATAATTTATAAGAGTAAACATTTTGTCCTGACTCTTTTGGTAAGAAATAATAAATCATAGCAATAATTGGAACTGTAAATACAAATCCAACCGCATTGTGTCCATACCACCATTGTACTAAGGCGTCATTTGTACCAGCATACATTGATACTGAGTGAATCCATGAACCATAACCAGATACAAAATAAGTTGGAACTTCCATATTATTAAATAGGTATAACATAGCAACTGCAATAAATCCAGCGATGAAATACCAAATTGAGATATATAAAGTTCTCTCTCTTCTAATTCCGATTAGACCGAAAATAGAGATACCATATAATACCCACCAAACAACAACTAAAATATCTAAAGGCCATTCTAATTCAGCATACTCTTTTGATGTTGTAATACCCATAAACAGAGTTACTACAGCTAAAAGAATAGTAATGAAATAAAGTACAAAGTGTAATTTAGCTACACCCATTAAGAATGGTGATTCTTTTAAAGATACTTTTAATACTCTTTGCCCGATATAATACCAACACGCAAAGATACCACTAAGAGTAAAACCAAACGCAA
>NZ_PDJU01000026.1 GCF_004116455.1 Arcobacter sp. F155 | reverse complement strand
GTCGATTGATTGTAGATAACAAAGTTGTTAGCTAAATCTTTAAGCTCACCCTTGATTTGTTCTTGTAAATCAGTATTATTAATATCATCTAAAATATCAGCAATCTTATTAGCAATGAATTCAAACTCTTTCTCTTTCATTCCTCTTGCTGTAAGTGCAGGAGAACCAATTCTTACACCACTTGTAACAAATGGGCTTCTTGTCTCACCTGGTACTGTATTTTTATTTACAGTAATACCTGCATTTTGTAAAGCTGCATCTGCATCTTTACCTGAGAATTCTTTATTTAAGAATGATACTAATACTAAGTGATTATCTGTTCCACCAGAAACAATATCATATCCTCTTGATACTAGTACTTCACCAAGTTTTTTAGCATTTGCTTTTACTTGTTTAGCATAATCTTTCCACTCAGGAGCTAAGATTTCTTTAAATGCAACTGCTTTTGCAGCCATAACATGTACTAATGGTCCACCTTGTAAACCTGGGAAGATAGCTGAGTTAATTTTCTTAGCAATATCTTCATCATTAGTCATAATCATACCACCTCTAGGACCTCTTAAAGTCTTATGAGTTGTAGTAGTTACAACATCTGCATATGGGAATGGAGATTGGTGCTCACCTGCAGCAACTAAACCTGCAATGTGTGCGATATCAGCAAATAAAATTGCTCCTACTTCATCAGCGATTTCTCTAAATCTTTTGAAGTCAATCTCTCTAGCATAAGCTGAAGCACCACATACAATGATTTTTGGTTGAACAATTTTAGCAATATCTAAAACTCTGTCATAGTTGATTCTTCCATCTAACTCAACACCATAATAGAATGCTTGATAGTTCTTACCAGAGAAACTAGGCTTTGAACCATGAGTTAAGTGTCCACCATGAGATAAATCCATACCTAATATTTTATCACCAGCTTTTAATAATGCAGCATATACAGCACCATTAGCTTGAGAACCTGAATGTGGTTGAACATTTGCATAAGAACATCCAAAGATTTCACAAGCTCTGTCAATAGCTAATTGCTCAGCTTTGTCAGCAAATTCACATCCACCATAATATCTTTTATATGGATAACCCTCTGCATACTTGTTAGTAAATACAGAACCCATTGCTTCCATCACAGCAG
>NZ_PDJU01000025.1 GCF_004116455.1 Arcobacter sp. F155 | reverse complement strand
TCAGCTATTTCTTCTCTTGATGGTTTTCTTCTACAAGATAAAAACCCTTTTGTTCCATCACAACTCTCAAATGGATATACTGTTGCAAACACCCAGTAGTATCCTCCTGTTTTTGTTGCATTTTTTACATATCCTGTCCAAGTATCTCCTCTTTGTACTGTTTCCCACAAGCTTTTAAATGCTTTACTTGGCATATCTTGATGTCTTACCATATTATGTGGGTTTCCTACTAGTTCTTCTAGAGAGTATTCTGCTATTTTACAAAAATCATCATTTGCAAATCTTATTATACCTTTTGAATCTGTCTCACTAACTAGGAATGCGTATTCATCTAATACTGTCTCTTGTCCTGCTGCCATCTCTTATTTTCCTTTAGTTAAACTTTTTACTTTTTGCTTCACTTACTAGTTCATTTGCCATTGTTGCTACTTCATCTGCTATTGTTTTTACTTGGTTAGCTTCACTAGCATTCTCTTGTGTTACTCTATCTAGCATTGTTACTGCATCATTTATTTGTTCTATTCCTGTCATTTGCTCTTTACTTGCTTTTGACACATCTTCTATGATATGGATTGTTTCTGAGATATGTGTATTTAGCTCTTTATATCCATTTATCATTTCATCTGATATTTTTTTACCATCATTTGCTTTTAGGTTTGCATCTTCTACTAAATCTTTTATTTCTCTTGCTGCTTCAGCAGATCTATTTGCAAGATTTCTTACTTCTTGTGCAACTACTGCGAAACCTTTTCCTGCTTCACCTGCTGTTGCTGCTTCTACTGCTGCATTAAGTGAAAGAATATTTGTTTGGAATGCAATTTGATCAATAACAGTAATTGCTTCATTAATTGAAGTTACTTTATCATTAATTTCATCCATTGAGCTTGCTGTTTTACTTGCAAGGTCTTCACCTGTTGTTACTGATGTTCTTACTGTTTTTCCTAAGTCAGCCATTTTTGTTGCATTTTCTGCATTATTTCTAGTAATAGAAGTGATTTCTTCTACTGCTGCTGCTGTTTCTTCTAATGAAGCTGCTTGTTCATTTGCTTTTGCTGCTAGGTTATTCATTGATGCTGTCATTGTTGCTGAGTTATGTTCTAGTGTTTGTCCATTATTTAGGTTCGCTTTTGCGTTATT
>NZ_PDJU01000024.1 GCF_004116455.1 Arcobacter sp. F155 | reverse complement strand
TATAATGCCACTAAAAGTCAAGACAACTATTTCGTAATTTAAATTCCACCTATCTCTGTATCGTTATGCAACATTTTTCATCTGATTTAAATAAACATTCATTGGCTTGTCATAACCTAATGCTGAATGAAATCTATTATAATTGTAAAAATGTATATAGTTTGAAATACCTACTTTTAACTCCTTAATTGATTGATAATCTGTAATATAAATATTTTCATATTTTAGTGTCCTGAAAAACCTCTCTATGGCAATATTATCAATGGATCTTCCTCTACCATTCATTGATATTTTAATATTATGAGATTTCAAAATATCAGTATGATGATTACTGGTATATTGGCTTCCTTGGTCGGTATTGAAAATACCAGGTGTACCATATCTCTCAATTGCATCTTTTAAAACAGTTCCTGCTAATAATGTATCCATTGAATTAGATACTTTCCATGATAATACAGACTTAGTATGCCAATCAATAACAGCAGCAAGATAGACAAACCCTTTGGCTGTTCGTATATAAGTAATATCCCCGCTCCAAACTTGGTTTGGCTTCGTAATCTCAATGTCTTTGAGTAAATATGGATAAATCTTATGTTGATAGTTTTTAATGGAAGTTAATCGTTTTTTTCTTGGAAAAATAGCTTGAATACCTAAGGTATTCATATATTTCAATACACGATTAACACCAATATTAAATCCATACTCTTTTAATTGCATATGAATACGCCTATAGCCATAAAAAGATACATCCGTATATATTTCATCTATTTTATGCATTATTTTAATATCTTGCTCTTTTAAAGGTTCTGGTTCATAGTAGTAACTGCTTCGACTGATACCTATTATCTTACATTGCTCTGATATTGTTAGTTGTTCATGCTTGGGGTTTATCAGAGTCTTTTTATTTGATAAGTCCAAGCTCTTTAGCTTTCCCTCTGCAAAATCCGCTCTTACAGTTGCTTTACCTAATGCTTTAGCTAAATGGTCATTCTCTTGTTTGAGTTCTTCTATCTCTTCTTTATAAGCTTTGGTTGCTCCACCAACATCAAAAGCTAAACTTGCATTATCTAAAAATTGTGCTTTCCAAGTTTGAATACTTTTTACAGTAACATCATATTTGGATGATATTTGATTAATTGTTTGCTCACCTTCAAGCAATTCTAAAACCACTTTGGTCTTAAAATCTGCACTGAAAGATTTACCTCTTCCTCTTGCCATATCTTTCTCCTAAATTATTCAATTTATTTTATCTTTTAGGAATTTAAACTTTGTTGTTTATGTCTTAATATTTAGTGGCATTATA
>NZ_PDJU01000023.1 GCF_004116455.1 Arcobacter sp. F155 | reverse complement strand
ACGTTCTTGGCAAATATGAGTCATGAAATAAGAACACCACTAAATGCAATAATTGGTTTCTCTGATATTCTTAGTAATTCAAGTGAATTAAAAAGTGATAATAAAAAACAAGCACAAATTATTCAAACAAGTGCTAACTCACTTCTTAGCATTATCAATGATATTTTAGATATTAGTAAAATAGAAAGTGGTAACTTTGATATTGCTATTGAAAAAACTGACCTTTATTTTATTAGTGAGCATGTAATTGAACTATTCTCAAAAAGAGCAAGTGAAAAACATCTAAAACTAATATTTAATATTGACCACAAGATACCTCTATGTATCTTAACAGATGGAATAAGATTAAGACAAGTATTATCAAACCTATTATCAAATGCAATTAAATTTACTCAAGAAGGTAAAGTATCTTTAAATATAACTCTTCTAGAAGAAAAAAATAATAGAAGTAAAATAAGATTTGAAATAGAAGATAGTGGTATAGGAATACCACAAGAGAAACTAGAAAATGTATTTAAACCTTTCGTACAAGTAGACCATAAATCAAGTAGACAATATGAAGGAACAGGATTAGGGTTAAGTATCTGTTCTCATATTGTTCAATCTTTAGGTTCTCAAATACAAGCACAAAGTAAAGAGAATGTTGGAAGTAAATTCTTCTTTGATTTAGAGTTTGAAACTTGTGATGATAATCTTCATATCTCTAAAAGCTTTTTAAATCATATTAAATTTAAAGTAACTAAAGAAGATAGTGACTTATATCACTATATAAAAAGATATATAGGACTGTTTGGAACAGTAAATGCAGATGAAGAGAATCCTGATATAGTAATCTGCTCTTGTGATAAAACAAAAGATGCCTTAGATCCTATGAGAGAAAGATATGAAAATACTCCTATTTTAATTCTGTTTGACCATGAAGATGAAGCTAAAAACTTTAAACTAAGAGCAAATGAACATACTTTAGTTTTACCTTTCTATGCTTCAAAAGTAAATGATGCTCTGCAAGAACTTTTAAGAAAAACAAAACAAGTAGTAAAACCCTCAAAAGATGAGATAGAAAAGAAATATAAAGCAAATGTACTTGTGGCAGAAGATAATGAAGCAAACCAAGAATTAATCTCATATATCCTAGATAGTATGAATATAAACTACTCAATCCAAGATAATGGACTAAAAGCTCTAAGAGAATATAAAGAGAACTCTTATGACTTAATTCTTATGGATATAAATATGCCAATACTAGATGGTATAGAAAGCTTTAAAGCAATAAGAAAATATGAAGAAGAGAAACTTCTAAAACAAATACCAATAGTAGCCTTAACAGCAAATGCAGTAAAAGGTGATAAAGAGAGGTTCCTAAGCCTAGGAATGAATGATTACCTAAGTAAACCAATAAATACAGATGAACTAAAAAAAGTATTTGATAAATACCTAAAAGAAGATACTCATAACTCTTCATCAAAAGATAGCACAATTATAATAGCTAATGAAGAGAAACTAGATGTATCAAAAATAGTAGATAAATTAGGTATCTCAGAAAATATAGCAAATATGATAGTAAATAAATTTAAAAAAGATATAACAAAAGATTTAGAAGATTTAGAGAGTTTAATTGAAAATCAAGAGAAAGAAGCAATAGC
>NZ_PDJU01000022.1 GCF_004116455.1 Arcobacter sp. F155 | reverse complement strand
ATAATTTTATCCATTTTATCTCTCCTTACTGAGGTTTACCAACAAGTTCATAATGCTTTAGGTTTTCAGTACTATTGAATTTTAAAGCATCTAAATCTTGATTGATTTTATAAAAGTTTGTAGATTCATTTTGTTGAACTACGATTGCGTTGTATGTTAATACTCCTAAGATTGTTAGTAGTAATACTGTAGCAATTAACATTCCTGTAATTCCATGAAGTAGAGAAAATATCCCTCTTTCATTATCATTCATTTGTGTATTTCCTGCCATCTTACTCTCCTAAACTTCTAATATAAGCTGCAACTGCTTTTTCTTGAGTAGGATTTAATCTACCTTTAAATGAAGGCATCATACCAATGTTACCTTTTTTACCATTTTCTAGAACAGTAGCTACGATTGCATTATCATACTCAAGAATGTTTGGACCAACATAAGCCATACCTTTCCCATCTATACCGTGGCAAGAAGCACACACTGCATAAGCTGCTGGTTGTTCACCTTTGAATCCACCTGCAACATAAGAAGATACTGCATCAATATCAGCTTGGTCTGTTAACATCATTGGAGGCATTCCTGCTGGATATGCATCAGTGAAGTTATTTGCACCATTTTTAATTACATACTCTACTTGATCTTTTGCAATTCTATTTGTTAAATCATGAGCTTTTCCATTAATACCTTCTGCATCTACACCATGACAAGGTGCACATTGAACTAGGTATGTAGATTCACCCATTGCAACTAAAGTTTCTTCTGATGGGTTTTCCCATTTAGAAGAGAATCTTGCGTTATATTCATTCACTTCTTGGTTCCATTGACCAATTTGTGAGAATCCGTTAGTTGGGTAACCAATTGTCCAGTACCAAAACAACCAAACTAAAGTACCAATAAATGCTAATCCCCAACCTGTTGGGATAGGGTTTTTATATTCACCAATTCCATCCCAGTTATCTTCTGCTAGTTCACCACTAGCAGTATCATTTTTCATTTGGTTAACATACTTTAATACAACAAATACACTAATAGTGATAATTGCAACAGCAGCTAACATCGTAAGGTCATTAATATAATCCTCACCAAAGCTAAAAGCATCACCAGCAACAAAATATGTTCCTGAGATTAGAGCAATGATAAGAATAATACCACCTATTACCATAGATTTCATATTATTTCTCCTTCTCTTTATTCTTTTCTTCTTTATTTCTATTTTCGAGAGGATCTGACTCTATTGTGTCATCATGAACTAGATTTGAATATTTCTCAAAATCCCTTTCACCTTTCTTTTGTCTTCTATAAATAGAAAAAGCATACGAATAAAACACAATAAACACCACTAAGATTAGGAAAAATTTCGCGTAACCTTGAATAGTTAGAAGAGTCTCTTGATCCATTTTAACCTCTTATTTTAAAGAATTTAAATATGCAATTAATGCAACAATTTCAGGAACTTGACCGTTTGCAACGGCATCTTTTACAGCTTGGTTTTTCATATCTGCAGCGATTGCTTTAGCATCTTCTTTTGCTTTTGCAATTGCACTTTCATAATTACCTAACTCTACATCAATTTTTCCATCACCATCTAAATCTACATCATATGGTGTTTTGAATACAGTTTTTACTGTATATGCTTCTGCGTATGCAGTATCTAAATCAGCTATATTTGTAAACTGATGTGGATATGCTGGCATAACTGTTCCAGGTACAACTGATGCAGGATCCATCATATGTGTCTCATGCCAATCAGTAGTTCTATAATTTCCTACTCTCATTAAGTCTGGACCTGTTCTTTTTGATCCCCATAAGAATGGTCTATCATATGCATACTCTCCTGATAAAGAGTACATACCATATCTATCAGTCTCTGATTTAAATGGTCTAATTAATTGTGAGTGACAAGCGTTACATGAATCTTTTATATATACTTGTCTACCTGCTAACTCTAACACACTGTATGGTTTTGTACCTACAGTTGGTCTACTTTGTTTTGCGAAATCAGGAATAACTTCAATAATCCCTGCAAACGCAATAAATACGAATACTAGTACCGCAAAGAAAAACGGTCTTTGTTCAAACCAATGAAACATTATTACACCCTCCTTCTTAAGCTGCTACTGGTGTAGCATTTACTGGTTCTTTATCAAGTACTCTTCCTGCTGTTGCAGTTTTGTACATGTTATATGCAAACATAAAGAATCCGATTAGATACATTAATCCACCAACTGCTCTAATTGTGTAGTATGGTTGTAATACAGTTACAGTATCAATGAATGAGTATACTAATGAACCATATTCATCATATGCTCTCCACATCATACCTTGTGTAATACCTGCAATCCACATTGAAGTAAAGTATAATACAATACCAGTTGTTTGTAACCAGAATTGTGTATCCATTAACGACTTAGAGTAAATCTCTCTTCCATACATTCTTGGTGCCATGTGGTATAGTGCTGCCATAATCATAAATACAACCCATCCTAAAACACCATCGTGTACGTGACCTGGAATCCAATCAGTAAAGTGTGCAATTGCATTTACAGATTTAATAGACTGAATTGGTCCTTCGATTGTAGATAACATATAGAATGTTGATGCTAAAACCATGAACTTAATCAGAGTATTTGATTGTAATTGTTGCCATTCACCCTTCATTGTTAAAAGCATATTAATTGCTGATCCCCATGATGGTAAAATTA
>NZ_PDJU01000021.1 GCF_004116455.1 Arcobacter sp. F155 | reverse complement strand
GATAAAAGTACACCAGCAGCTACGGCAGAACCGATAACACCAGCAACATTTGGACCCATCGCATGCATTAATAATACATTCGATTTGTCATATTCTTGTCCAACTTTTGATACAACCCTAGCAGCCATTGGTACAGCAGATACTCCTGCAGCTCCAATTAGTGGGTTAATCTTATTCTCATCAGACGCAAATTTATTCATGATTTTAGCCATGATAACACCTGCCGCTGTTCCTGCAGCAAATGCAATTAATCCAATTGCCATAATCCCTAAAGTCTCTATTACTAAGAATTTATCAGCAGCTAGCTTTGAACCAACCCCTAATCCTAAGAATATTGTTACTATATTGATTAATGAATTCTGCATTGTATCAGAAAGTCTCTCAACTGCACCTGATTGTTTGAAGAAATTTCCTAAACAAAATGCTCCAATAAGTGGAGTTGACTCTGGTAAGAACAGAATTGCTAACAATAATAGTACAATTGGCAATGTTAAATTCTCTAATTTATTTACTTTTCTTAATTTTGGCATTTTGATTTTTCTTTCAGCCTCTGAAGTTAATGCCTTCATAATTGGAGGTTGAATTACTGGTACTAATGCCATATAAGAATAAGCTGCAACTGCAATTGCACCTAAAAGTTCTGGAGCAAGTCTATTTGCAATAAAGATTGATGTTGGTCCATCAGCTCCACCAATAATTGAAATAGCCGAAGCAGATTGTAAATCAAATCCAATTGCAACTGCACCAACTAACGATCCAAAGATACCAAACTGTGCAGCACCACCTAAGATTGCTGCTTTAGGATTTGCTAATAATGGAGTAAAGTCTGTCATTGCTCCAACACCCATAAAGATAAGTAATGGGAAGAATCCATTAGCAATACCCATATTATAGATAATACCAAGCATACCAGTCTCTCCACCAATTCCAGCTAGTGGAATATTAGCTAAGATACCACCAAATGCAATAGGCATTAGTAATAATGGTTCAAACCCTTTTGAAATAGCAAGGTAAAATAAGAATAGACAAATACCTATCATTATTAATCTACCCCAAGTTTGTTCAAAAGTAGTCATAGGTCTTGCATCTTCTGCATGAGCTTCTGAAGTCATTACATCATCTCTAGGAGTTGTGAAAGCATAAATCCCAGTAGTTTTATAGAATGACTCTAGAAGTTGACCCATTGATTTTTCATGATATTCATGTTTTACTTCTTCAGTAGGAGCTGCATTTGAACTTGCAAATGCATTTGTACTGAAAAGAGCAAAGAATAACAGTAGCATTGAAGCTATTATTTTTTTATTCATCAAATAGTTCTCCGGTTTTTGTCTTAGCTAATAGTTGCTATTGCTTGACCTTCTTCAACAGCGTCACCTGGGTTAGCTAAAATTGCACTTACTGTTCCATCGCAAGGAGCTTCTACATCAATCTCCATTTTCATTGCTTCTAGGATTGCTACGATATCACCTTGTTTTACTGTATCTCCAACTTTAATATTCATTTTCCATACATTTCCAGCTACTGTTGCTTCTACATCTGCTCCAGCACCGTTTGTTGGTGCTGCTGCAGGTGCTTCACTTTGTGCTGCTGGTGTTACTTGGATATCTGCATTACCTTCTGCGATAGATACATTAAACTTTTGTCCATCTACTACTACTGTATAGTTTCCAGTTGCGTTACTCATACTATTTCCTTCTCCTAAAGTACATTCTTTATCATTTTCACAAGTTGAATCCTCAACTTTTCTTACATTTAATGGGCTTTCACCTTTTAAGAAAGCAATACCTTTTTCATCACAAGCTGCTGCAATAAAAATATTTTCATCACTTGTTTCGATATTCTCTTCTTTTAATCTTCCTTCCCAATAGCTAAAAGTTTTCTTTTCATCTCTATCAGCTATATCTAGTGGGTTTTCACTAGTTGGTTCAAGTTTTAATTTTTCAGAAGCTAATTTAACAATCTCTTGGTCTGGTTCAACAGGAGTTTTACCAAAATATCCAAGAACCATTTTTCCATAACCTGGAGCAATTTGTTTCCATGGTCCAAACATTACGTTTGCGTATGCTTGTTGCCAATAAAATTGTGAAACAGGAGTTACAGATGTTCCGTATCCACCTTTTTCTACAACTTCTTGCATTGCTTTAATTACTTCTGGGAATTTATCTAAAGTTCCATTATCTCTCATCATTTGAGTATTAGCTGTTAAAGCTCCACCTGGCATTGGAGAGAATGGGATTAAAGGAGAAACTTGAGTAGCTTCTGGTGGCATAAAGTAATCTTTTAAACAAGATTGTAAAGTCTCTTGGTATTTTAATACTTTAGAGATTTCTAAACCACCTAGGTCATAATTCATCCCCTTAACTGCGTGCATCATAGTTAGAATATCTGGTTGAGATGTTCCACCACTTACAGGAGATGCTGCTAGGTCAATACCATCTGCACCTGCATCTAATGCTGCTAAGTAACAAGCAACAGATACACCTGCTGTTTCATGAGTATGTAATCTTATATGAGTATCTTCACCTACAAGTTTTCTTGCCATTTTAATAGTATCAAATACTTTTTGGGGAGAAGATGTTCCACTTGCATCTTTAAAGCAAATAGAATCAAAAGGAACACCAGCATCAAGAATATTTCTTAATGTTTTTTCATAGAAAGGAACATCATGAGCACCTTCGCAACCTGGAGGTAAGTCCATTAGTGTTACTACTACTTCATGGTTTAGTCCATATTTTTTAATACACTCTGCACTATATTCAAGGTTTTGAACATCATTTAGTGCATCAAAGTTTCTAATTGTTGTTACACCATGTTTTGCAAACATTTTTGCGTGCATTTCTACTAGTTCTCTTGAACCTGTATCTAGCATTACAGTATTTATACCTCTTGCTAATGTTTGTAGATTTGCTTCTGGTCCTACAATCTCTCTGAATTTATCCATCATATCGAATGCGTTTTCTTGTAGGTAGAAGAATAAAGATTGGAATCTTGCTCCTCCTCCGAATTCGAAGTGATTTATACCTGCTTCTTTCGCAGCTTCTACAGCTGGAAAAAAATCTTCCATTAAAACTCTACCTCCAAAGACAGACTGGAATCCATCTCTAAATGTAGTATCCATAACATCAATATATTTTTTTGACATTTAATTTAACCTTTTAGATTTTTATGATGTTGAACAGCTGCTACTACAGCCGCTATCTTTGCAGTTTCGTTCGATTTTTCAGCCCCTGTAGTTCTTGTAGGCTTTGTAGGTACTGGCGTACTTTTCTCTGGAAAATACTTCCCTATTATTTTTGCTTGCAGTTTTAAAGCATAGATCATTACTATTAGGAATATAAACACTATTCCCATACCTAATGCCATAAACTTTACTGCTTCCGCAATTAAGTTTGTTTCCAT
>NZ_PDJU01000020.1 GCF_004116455.1 Arcobacter sp. F155 | reverse complement strand
TTTGAATAATTTGTGCTTGTTTTTTATTATCACTTTTTAATTCACTTGAATTACTAAGAATATCAGAGAAACCAATTATTGCATTTAGTGGTGTTCTTATTTCATGACTCATATTTGCCAAGAACGTTGACTTCGCCTCATCCGCCTTTTGTGCTTTTTCGATTGCATTTATTTGAGAAGAGATTAAACTCTTAATTTGCTCCGCCATATTATTAAATGAAATCTCTAATTTACCTATTTCATCATTTGAAGTTACTGGTAATCTATAGTCTAACTCATTATTAGCAAATCTTCTTGTTCCTTCTAAAATTTTTTCTATTTTTGAAGTAATATATTTAGAGATAAGCATTGCAATAAGGATAATCAAAACAATCATAATCAAAGTAACAATTGATAACTCATTTATTAAAGATTTTATAAATAACCCTATCTCAGATTTATTTTCATCAACTACTTCTTTCATATTTTCAGTTTGAGTCTCTAAGATTTTAGTAATACTTCTTTTTGTCTCATTTGCTGCAGCATGGAATTCTTCTACATTTGCTCCAATAGTTACAAAACCAAAACCTCTTTTACTATCTGCATATTTACCTGTATAATATGGAATTGCTGCTGCAGTTGTAAGTTTCCAAACATTACTCCAAAAGATAACAAAAGAGCCATATCCCCCATTTTCGGTTAGTTGCATCCAACCTTCACACTGGGGAGCAAAATTTAAGTATCTACAATCTAAACCAACATTTCCATCTACTTTTAATTGAGCAATATTAGGTTTCTTTTTTAATGATTGTTCTTCAAACTTTGGATAAGTTTCTAAAAACTCATTTATTTCTTTATTTGAACTTTCAAACTTTTGAGCAACATCTTTACTCAACCAAGGCATAACTCTTCTACCTGTATTTTTATCAAAGCCATAAATAAAATAATCCCTTGCATGAGAAATATTTTTCCCCTCATAATCCCACATAAAAGCATAGTTTCCATTTTTCGCATCTGGCATACTTTGAATTGCATCATTACTTGTAGGATTAGAAGTATCTGTAAACTGCATAATATGCTTATGGTCTAATGCTAATGAGATATAGCCTTTTTTTATTCCATTTTTAAATACTGGAGTTATAAATCTTATAATTCCTTCAAACTCTTTTCCAACAGGATTCTCTTTTCCTGCGTTAGCATATTTTTCTGGTTCAAAAGCAATGTTCATTTTTTTAGCTTTTTCTTTAGTAAAAGGACCTATAACTTTAGTTCCTATATATTCACCAATTACATCAGAAACATATATTTCCCCTTCTTTCAAAGATTTTATCTCTTCAAAATATCTTTCTGAGTTTATATATGTGTTCTTTCTATTTGAAATATTATTAAGCTTCTTATTGATACTTGAAACTTTGAACTTTTCATTACCATTTAAATCAAAATAAACGACTTCTTTATATATTGGTATTGATTTTTTCTTTAAATATAAAGGGTCTGTGTAATTAAACTCTTTTTCATTATCCTTTAAACTTGCAGTAGTTTGTTCTCTTTCTGCCTTTTTAGGTTCATTTTTAAGTACCCAAGAACTACTCTTATCATCATAGATATACTCTTCTTGTAAAATCACATCTCTATTTTTTGTCTCATAAAAACTTTTTAAAATATTTGTATTGATATCAACTTTTGATAAAAAAAGTAAATCCTTGTCTCTTTCATATAAAAAGTCTGCAACTTTATTTGCTATTTCAAAACTTAGTCTCTCTAAAGACAATTGAGATTTTTTATCTAGATACTTTACGCTATCTTCAATAGACTCATTTGCAGTATTTAAAATGATTTCTTTATTTTCATTAAAAAGATATCTAGTACTATCATTTAAATATGTTTCTAATCTCATTACACCTTCATAAGCAATAAAAACAATAATAAGTAAAGGAATGATTTTTATTAAAATAAATAATAAAATTAACTTCGCACGGATAGAAATATTTTTCATAAGAAAGCCTTCAATAGGAGTATATAATTATATTAAAAATGTAATAAATTTTATTTTAAATAATATTATTTAATAATATCAGAATCTTCATAAGTTCATTATATTTTTAATTTAGATACAATCTTTTAAAACTTTTTAAAAAGGGTTCGATGAATGGCAACAACGAAATTAAAAGGAAATATTGTTAACTTAGCTGGAAATGAAGTTAATATTGGCGATAAAGCTCCAAAAGTTACAGTTATTGCACATGACTTATCAGAGGTAAAAGTTGGAGGTAAAGCACAGATTATTGCAGCAGTACCTTCTTTAGATACTCCTGTTTGTGCAGAAGAAACAAGAAAATTCAATGAAGATGCAGTACAAACAGATGTTGAAGTAGTTGTAGTTTCTATGGACTTACCATTTGCAGCAGGAAGATTTTGTACAACAGAAGGAATAGAAAACTTAAAAGTGGGTAGTGACTTTAGAAATAAAGATTTTGCAAATGCCTATGGAGTTTTAGTAGCAGATGGTCCCCTTCAAGGTGTAACTTGTAGAGCAATTTTTGTTACAAATGAAGAAGGTATAGTGATTCATAAAGAGATTTGTGAAGATATTACAGATGAACCAAACTACGAAGCAGTTTTTAACGCAATCAAATAAATAAAATAGAGGTTTCCTCTATTTTAACTACACATTAACTTAACACAAATAATTTACAATTCATTATAAGTATTAATATTAAGGATTTATAATGAACTATTTAAAAAAACCATCATGGCAATTAGATGAAAAAGAGATTACTCCAAAAGAATTATTCGATAAAAGAAGAAGCTTTATTAAATTAGGAGCAGCTTCTATAGTTAGTTCTGCTGCAATTGTTGAAGCACTTGCAAAAGAGAATCTTCCTATTAAAAATCTAAAATACAATGAGGCTGTAAATAACAACTTAGAACTAAATACTTATGAACAAATAACTTCATACAACAATTTCTATGAATTTACTACATCAAAAGAGAGAGTAAAATATATGGCTCATACTCTTGATATAAATGGATGGAAAATTACAATAGATGGCTTAATTGATAAAGAGATAGAAATTGATTTTGATGATTTAATAAAAAAATTCACTCTACATGAAAGAATATATCGATTTAGATGTGTTGAAGGCTGGTCAATGGTTGTACCATGGGTTGGTATTAAATTAAGCGACTTTATAAAGTATGTAAATCCTGATTCAAAAGCTAAGTATATAAGGTTTGAAACACTATTTGATGACGATATGTTCCCAGACCAAGCAAATATGCTTTTTCCAGCTGTCGAGTATCCTTATGTTGAAGGACTTAGAATGGATGAAGCAATGAATGATTTATCTATACTTGCAGTTGGATTATATGGTTCAAGTATGCCAAAACAAAATGGAGCACCTATAAGACTTATTGTTCCATGGAAATATGGTTTTAAATCAATTAAATCAATTGCTAAAATATCATTTGTAGAAGAAGAGCCTCTAAATACTTGGCAAAAATCAAATCCAAAAGAGTATGGTTTCTATGCAAATGTAAACCCAAATGTAGATCATCCAAGATGGTCTCAAAAAAGAGAAAGAGTTTTAGGAAAGTTTTTCAAACAAAAAACTCTTATGTTTAATGGATATGAAAAAGAAGTTGCCCATTTATATAAAGGTATGGATTTAACAAAATATTTTTAAAGGATTATTATGAAAAGGTTTTTACTTTTTTTATTACTACTAACTCCTTTTATATTTGCTAGTTATGAACTTTTTTTAGTTCAAAATGTAAAAGATCCAATAAAATATATCTATACAATTAGTGGTGTTACAGCTACTGTTATACTATTTTTTACAATTTGCATTTCTTTAATAAAGAAGCATTATAATTTAATAAAATATAGAAGAATGATAGGATTATATGGTTTTTTTTATGCTTTAGTTCACTTTCTAAATTTTCTTGTATTAGATGCTGAACTTGATGTTAAATTTTTAATAAAAGAGACAATAGATAAACCATTTATATATTTAGGTATGATTGCCTTCGTAATCTTAGTATTTATGGCAATTACTTCCACAAATAGACTATTTAGAATATATCAAAGTTATCATAAACTTATATACTTAAGTTTAATTCTTATAACAATACATTTTATAATGGCTCAAAAATCATTAACACTAATGCAATTTAGTTATATAGGGATAATAATATTAATAGGATATTGGAAATTACTACAGCAAATAATAAAAAGAAATAAGGTTTGAGGTGGTGCCCACAACTGGATTTGAACCAGTAACCTCTTCCTTACCATGGAATTGCTCTACCGTTGGAGCTATGCAGGCAAAAAAGTTAGTATAAAAAGAATAAATTAATAAAGAAGCTAAGCCCCAAGAAAACTGAGCTAAAAAAAAAGCTTACCATTAGCAACTAAGATAAGTTGGTAAAGGTAAGCTTTAGTAGAAATATACTCAAGAGCTGGCAGCGACCTACGTTTCCACAAGGGGGCCCTGCAGTATTATCAGCGCAGAAGTGCTTGACTTCCAGGTTCGGAATGGAGCTGGGTATTACCACTTCGCTAAAACCACCAGCAATATGAGTATCAAACATACTTTATAAGTATGCTCTGT
>NZ_PDJU01000019.1 GCF_004116455.1 Arcobacter sp. F155 | reverse complement strand
TACTCACATTGATGAGTATTAAAAATTATAATGTTAAAAGTCTTATATCTTATAGTAGATATACAACATATTAAGTACAAGTACTTAATAAGATAGTAAACCAAGAAATAGTTTAAAAAAAGCCAAACGATCTATTAGTACTAGTCAGCTAAACGTCTTACAACGCTTACACACCTAGCCTATCAACCTTGTAGTCTTCAAGGGATCTTCAGGGAAAGTTCATCTCAGAGTTGGCTTCGAGCTTAGATGCTTTCAGCTCTTATCACATCCGTACATAGCTACCCAACGGTGCCCTTGGCAGAACAATTGGTACACTAGTGGTACGTTCATCCCGGTCCTCTCGTACTAGGGACAAATCTCTTCAACTTTCCTACGCCCACGGAAGATAGGGACCGAACTGTCTCACGACGTTCTGAACCCAGCTCGCGTACCGCTTTAAATGGCGAACAGCCATACCCTTGGGACCTGCTCCAGCCCCAGGATGCGATGAGCCGACATCGAGGTGCCAAACCTCCCCGTCGATGTGAGCTCTTGGGGGAGATCAGCCTGTTATCCCCGGCGTACCTTTTATCCTTTGAGCGATGGCCCTTCCACACAGAACCACCGGATCACTATGACCGACTTTCGTCTCTGTTCGACTTGTATGTCTCACAGTCAAGCTAGTTTATGCCATTATACTCAACTGGCGATTTCCATCCGCCATGAACTAACCTTTGTAAGCCTCCGTTACTTTTTAGGAGGCGACCGCCCCAGTCAAACTACCCACCAGACATTGTCCTGAACGAGGATAACTCGTCCCAGTTAGTAACTCAAATATTCAAGGGTGGTATCTCAAGGATGGCTCACACAGTACTGGCGTCCTGTGATCAAAGCCTCCCACCTATCCTGCACATGAATATCCAAGCTACAGTGTCAAGCTGTAGTAAAGGTGCACGGGGTCTTTCCGTCTTTCCGCGGGTAGGAGGAATTTTCACCTCCACTACAATTTCACTGGATCCCTGGTTGAGACAGCTCCCATCTCGTTACGCCATTCATGCAGGTCGGTATTTAACCGACAAGGAATTTCGCTACCTTAGGACCGTTATAGTTACGGCCGCCGTTTACTCGGGCTTCAATCAAATGCTTCGCACAAGTGCTTACATCATCAGTTAACCTTCGAGCACCGGGCAGGCGTCACACCTTATACATCCACTTACGTGTTAGCAAAGTGCTGTGTTTTTGGTAAACAGTCGGGAGGGACTCTTTGTTGCAACCTCTTTAGCTTTCGAGAGTAAATCTCTATACCAAAGTAGGCACACCTTATACCGAAGATACGGTGCTAGTTTGCAGAGTTCCTTAACCAGGGTTCTTCCACGCGCCTTAGAATACTCATCCCACCCACCTGTGTCGGTTTACGGTACGGGCAACATACAATATACTTAGTGGCTTTTCTTGGCACGACAGTATCATCGATTCTGTATTAGTTCCGAAGAACGGCAACAGCCTGTAAGATCTCGGTCGAATGTATCCCGGATTTGCCTAAGATACAACCTACATCCTTCGAGCCACACTTCCATCAGTGACCTCGATTAACTCTATGCGTCCCCACATCGCGCTTGTATGTTGGTATTGGAATATTAACCAATTTGCCATCGTCTACCCCTTTCGGACTCGACTTAGGACCCGACTAACCCTACGATGACGAGCATCGCGTAGGAAACCTTGGGTTTTCGGCGAAGAGGATTCTCACCTCTTTTCTCGCTACTCATGCCTGCATGCTCACTTCTATCCGCTCCAACGCTCCTTACCGGTACATCTTCAACGCTGAATAGAACGCTCTCCTACCACTCAGTAAACTGAGTCTAAAGCTTCGGTGTACATCTTAGCCCCGTTATATTTTCCGCGCAGAATCACTAGACCAGTGAGCTGTTACGCTTTCTTTAAAGGGTGGCTGCTTCTAAGCCAACCTCCTGGTTGTCACAGTAACTCCACATCGTTTTCCACTTAGATGTAACTTTGGGACCTTAGCTGTTAGTCTGGGTTGTTCCCCTCTCGACATAGGATTTTATCACCCTACGCCTGACTCCCTAGATTACACATGTAGTATTCGAAGTTTGATAGGGTTTGGTACCGCGGTGAGCAGCCCTAGCCCAGTCAGAGCTCTACCCCTACATGCTACTACTAGAGGCTATACCTAAATATATTTCGGAGAGAACCAGCTATCACGAAGTTTGATTGGCCTTTCACCCCTATCCACAGGTCATCCGAGGACTTTTCAACGCCCACCGGTTCGGTCCTCCACTGGCTCTTACACCAGCTTCAACCTGCCCATGGATAGATCACTTCGTTTCGGGTCTGCAGCATCTGACTAAATCGCCCTATTAAGACTCGCTTTCGCTACGGCTTCGTACTTGACTTAACCTTGCCAGACACCACAACTCGCAGGCTCATTATGCAAAAGGCAGTCCGTCACCCTGATAAATCATAGGGCTCCGAATGATTGTAAGCTAATGGTTTCAGGTTCTATTTCACTCTCCTCGCTGGAGTACTTTTCACCTTTCCCTCACGGTACTTGTTCACTATCGATCTGTAAGTAGTATTTAGGGTTGGAGGGTGGTCCCCCCGGATTCAGACAAAATATCACGTGTTCCGTCCTACTCAGGATACCAATAGAGCTATCGAAAATTTCGTATACAGGAGTATCACCTTCTATGCTGTAGCTTTCCAACTACTTCTACTATCTTCTTTAGTCTCATGTTATGGTCCTACAACCCCCTATGCAAGCATAGGGTTTGCCCTAATCCGCGTTCGCTCGCCGCTACTAACGGAATCTCTGTTGATTTCTCTTCCTGTGGTTACTGAGATGTTTCACTTCACCACGTTCGCCTCCCCTAAGGGATAACATATATCGCTATATGCTGGGTTGTCCCATTCGGAAATCTCTGGATCAATGCCTCTTGGCGGCTCCCCAAAGCTTATCGCAGCCTAGTACGTCCTTCATCGCCTCTTACAGTCTAGGCATCCACCATTAGCCCTTAATAGCTTATTTTATTTGAGAATAAAGTAATTTCTTACTTTAACCTTTTTGAATAATTATTCCTTGGCTACTATCTTATTAAATACTTTTAATAAGTTAGTTGTGTCTATCTATTTTATTAGATATGAAATTTTTTGTTTTTTAAATCATCTTCATACGAAAGATATTGATTTAAACGAAAAAATTAAAGACTTTAACATTATGTTTTTAAATATCATGCTAGCTTTAAAAATATACATTTTTAAAGGTAACGCATTTTGGTTGTAAAAAACCAAATATAAATTCAAAATTCTTTGAACTTATATTTAGTTTTTAAATAGATGGTGGAGATAAGCGGGATCGAACCGCTGACCTCCTGCGTGCAAGGCAGGCGCTCTCCCAGCTGAGCTATATCCCCAACATTTAACCTATAACTTTTATAAGATTATTTATAATGGTGGGCCTACCAGGACTTGAACCTGGGACCTCACGATTATCAGTCGAGCGCTCTAGCCAGCTGAGCTATAGGCCCATTTGTCACCTATTTTAAATAACCTTTATAAACCGAACATGAACTTACGTTTTTGCTATCTTTGATAGCTTTGGAAGTTAGAAACGAATCTAACTTCTCTTCTCTGAAAGGAGGTGATCCAACCGCAGGTTCACCTACGGTTACCTTGTTACGACTTCACCCCAGTCGCTGAATCCACTGTGGAGGGTAGCTATCTTAGCATCCCCGCTTCGAATGAGTTCAACTCCCATGGTGTGACGGGCGGTGAGTACAAGACCCGGGAACGTATTCACCGTAGCATTGCTGATCTACGATTACTAGCGATTCCAACTTCATGCACTCGAGTTGCAGAGTACAATCCGAACTGGGAGATATTTTTGAGATTTGCTCCACCTCGCGGTATCGCGGCTCTTTGTATACCCCATTGTAGCACGTGTGTAGCCCTGGACGTAAGGGCCATGATGACTTGACGTCGTCCACACCTTCCTCCTGGTTGCCCAGGCAGTCTCGTTAGAGTTCTCAGCCGAACTGTTAGCAACTAACGACGTGGGTTGCGCTCGTTGCGGGACTTAACCCAACATCTCACGACACGAGCTGACGACAGCCGTGCAGCACCTGTCCTACAGTTTCTGCAAGCAGACACCAATCAATCTCTTGAAAGTTCTGTAAATGTCAAGTCCAGGTAAGGTTCTTCGCGTATCGTCGAATTAAACCACATGCTCCACCGCTTGTGCGGGTCCCCGTCTATTCCTTTGAGTTTTAATCTTGCGACCGTACTCCCCAGGCGGTACACTTAATGTGTTAACTGCATTACTGCCATGTCTAGCATGGCAACAACTAGTGTACATCGTTTAGGGCGTGGACTACCAGGGTATCTAATCCTGTTTGCTCCCCACGCTTTCGCGTCTCAGCGTCAGTAATGTTCCAGTAGATCGCCTTCGCAATCGGTATTCCTTCTGATCTCTACGGATTTTACCCCTACACCAGAAATTCCATCTACCTCTCCCATACTCTAGGTTACCAGTTTCAAAAGCAGTTCTATGGTTGAGCCATAGGATTTCACTTCTGACTTAATAACCCGCCTACACGCTCTTTACGCCCAGTGATTCCGAGTAACGCTTGCACCCTCCGTATTACCGCGGCTGCTGGCACGGAGTTAGCCGGTGCTTATTCATATAGTACCGTCATTATCTTCCTATATAAAAGGAGTTTACGCTCCGAAAAGTGTCATCCTCCACGCGGCGTTGCTGCATCAGAGTTTCCTCCATTGTGCAATATTCCCCACTGCTGCCTCCCGTAGGAGTCTGGACCGTGTCTCAGTTCCAGTGTGACTGATCATCCTCTCAAACCAGTTAGGCGTCATTGACTTGGTGAGCCATTACCTCACCAACTATCTGATACCATACAGTCCCATCCTCTAGCACTAAAGCGTTTCCCCAGCATACTTATGTATTATGGGCATATAGGGCATTAGCAGTCGTTTCCAACTGTTATTCCTTTCTAGAGGGCAGGTTAACTATACATTACTCACCCGTGCGCCACTTAGCTGACAGTTTAGTAAACTAAACCCGTTCTCGTTCGACTTGCATGTGTTAGGCACGCCGCCAGCGTTCACTCTGAGCCAGGATCAAACTCTCCATAAAAAAATTTGATTCTCTGACCATTTTTAGTAACTCTATAGTTACAAAAATAAATCTCATTGTAAAAGCATAAGCTTTGTTATTAAAATAGACAAGGATATATTTACAATATATTCTTGTTTGTTGTAATTTCATATTCGGTTTATAAAAGTTATTTACAAACCTTCTAAATTTTAAAAGATCTCC
>NZ_PDJU01000018.1 GCF_004116455.1 Arcobacter sp. F155 | reverse complement strand
TACTCATATTGCTGGTGGTTTTAGCGAAGTGGTAATACCCAGCTCCATTCCGAACCTGGAAGTCAAGCACTTCTGCGCTGATAATACTGCAGGGCCCCCTTGTGGAAACGTAGGTCGCTGCCAGCTCTTGAGTATTGTTTCTCAAAAAGATTTTATCTTTTTAAGGCACAGTTTTTTTATAGAAGCTTCATTCTATTCAACATTATGGTTGAACTGAGTGAAGCTTTTTTTTAGCCTACATTTTTCGGGCTTCGTTTCTTATCTTCAAATTCCTATTCTCTCATATTAAATTTTTATTTATTAAAAAGTTTCATTCTAGTTTTATTTTTTTATTCCCCTTTATTTTTTACTTTAAATGTAATACAAAAGTATTAAATAGTGATAGAATTAAGTATAAATAAAAAGGAGTCTGTCATGTATGAAGGAATTAGAATTCAAAATGGTACTCAAACTGTTGAATTAAATAGTTTGCCTAAGTCTGAAAATGGTGAACTAATATTAACAGGGATTGAAACGCTGAAAGTTTATCTTTCAAATGGAGCTTCTTATTTAGACGCAAACCTTGAAATTCTTGAAAATAATGACGATGTAAAAATCGCTTTTATTGATAGCAATGGAGATGAAGTTGTTATTATTTTACGAGGATTAAATGTAATGCTATTGACTAATAGTGAGGAAATACCTCTTTTAGAAGTGATTGATGGAAATAATTCTTTAATTTCATTAAGAACAATTGAAGATTTAGATGCAGCTGCAGCAGGTGCAACAGCATCATCAGATGTGGCGACAGCAGATGAACTTGAAGGAGATAATTTAGATTTATCAACTACCTTTGATGGTCCTTCTAATCCTGAAGGTTTTGGTGGTTTAGGTGAGCCAATTGTTGTAGAGCCAGCGGCAGCTGAAATTATTACTTTTTCAGGAGATATATCAGCCACAATTACTGAAGATACAGGGCAAAGTCAAGATGGAGTATTCTCTGGTACTATATCAAATAGTGCAGGACTTGCATTTGTTCCTAATACTTTAACTACTTCTTATGGTATTTTTACTATCAATAGTACTGGTAACTGGACTTATGACTTAGATGAGACATTAACAAATGTTCAAGGATTATTAGATAGTGAATCAATTATTGATAATATTGTTGTTAGCTTAGTTGATGGTACTACTTCATTTACTATTGGTGTAACAATAGCTGGACTTAATGATAAACCAGAGATAGAGAATATATTTATTGGTGCTTATAATGATGAAATCAATGAAGGAGATTTATCTTTTGAAACATCATCTAAAATTGATTTTGAGGGAGTTGATGATACAAGTTCAGAAGCTAATAATCAATATACAGGTGTTATAAATATCTCAGATGCAGATATTAGTAATACTCATAATTTGTCTATTATTTCAGGAAGTGAAAATATTGTAGATTACAATAATTCTGGAGTAACACTTGATGATATTTCTATTTCTTTAGTATTTAATGAGACAACAAATGAATGGGAATACAATATAGAAGGAGATTTTTCAAAACTAGCAGTGGGAGAATCTTTAACTTTATCTTTTGATTATCAAGCTGATGATTTAAGAGGTTTTAGTGGTGACCTTGAGAATGATGATACTAGTAATGAAAACTCTTTAAGTGATATAAAAACAATAACACTTTCTGTTTTAGGAACAAATGATAAACCTGTTATAACTGATATCACTAGTTCTCCTCAAATTGATGAAACAAATACAGCTTTAACTACTAATGGATTAATTAGTGTAAGTGATGTTGATACAACAGACGAAGTTACAATGCATGTTGATTCTGTAACAATTTCTGGTACTTCTAATACTAAGCCTACAAATGCTGAAGCATTATCAATGTTTAGTTTTAGTTCAAATCAAATTTTAGATAATACTCAAACATCAAATAGTGTTAATTGGGAGTTTAATTCGGGAAGTGAGAATTTCGATTACTTATCTGAAGGTGAAACAATTGTTTTAGAGTATGTTGTAAGTGCAGTAGATAATAATCTCATATCTTCAACAAACTCTATAAATGAGTCATCAACTAGTGAAACAAAAACAGTAACAGTGACAATCACAGGAACAAATGATGTCGTAGAGTTAGCATCAACAGTAGTAGCTGGAGATGTAGTAGAAGATGCAAGTGATCCAGTATTAAGTGATAGTGGAGATATCGCATTTACAGATGTAGATTTAAGTGATGGACATACAGTAAGTGTAGGGAATGCATCAGTAGGAGCATTAGGAGTATTAACAGCAAGTATCACAGAAGGGAATGATGGTGATGGAGCAGGAGTAGTAAGCTGGGAATACACAGTATCAAATGCAGCTGTACAATACTTAAGTGCCGGAGAGACAAAAGAAGAGAGCTTTGATATTACAATAGATGATGGAAATGGCTCAACAGATACAAAAACAGTAACAGTGACAATCACAGGAACAAATGATGTCGTAGAGTTAGCATCAACAGTAGTAGCTGGAGATGTAGTAGAAGATGCAAGTGATCCAGTATTAAGTGATAGTGGAGATATCGCATTTACAGATGTAGATTTAAGTGATGGACATACAGTAAGTGTAGGGAATGCATCAGTAGGAGCATTAGGAGTATTAACAGCAAGTATCACAGAAGGGAATGATGGTGATGGAGCAGGAGTAGTAAGCTGGGAATACACAGTATCAAATGCAGCTGTACAATACTTAAGTGCCGGAGAGACAAAAGAAGAGAGCTTTGATATTACAATAGATGATGGAAATGGCTCAACAGATACAAAAACAGTAACAGTGACAATCACAGGAACAAATGATGCTCCAATTATTACAGGTGGTCCTGACACTGCAGATTTATTAGAGACAGATTTAGGATTAACTGCAGATGGAGAACTTACTGTATCAGATGTAGATATTTTAGATTTAGTTTCGGCTTCTGTTGATTCTGTTTCAATAGGAGGTACAGCTACATCTAAACCAACTAATCAAGATGTAATAGGGATGTTATCTCTTTCTCCTCTTGCAATTTTAGATAATACAGAAACAACGGATACTTTATCTTGGAGTTTTGATTCTGGAAATGAAGCCTTTGATTATCTAGAAGAGGGTGAGACTTTAATCCTTGAATATACTGTTAAAGCAGTAGATGATCATGGAGCTTTTGATACAGAGACAGTAACTATTACAATTACTGGTACAAGTGATAATGAAGCACCAGAGTTACAAGCTGATACTTTTGATATAATTGAAGACTCAGCTGTTGGTGCATATGTAGGTACAGTTGTCGCAACAGATGTAGATGGAGATTCTCTTACATTCACATTATTAAACAACACAGATAAATTTGCTATTGATAATAATGGTAATATAACTTACATAGGTAACGAATCAAATAAATTAGATTATGAAACTACTACTGAATATACTTTAGATATACAAGTTTCTGATGGTGAGTTAACAGATGTTCAAAGCTATACTGTTAACATTCTTGATTTAGATGAAGAAGTTACTGGTGGTGGAACTGAAATTTTAAGTGGAGAAGGTTTTACTGGAACTGAAACAAATGACAATTCTAATCATATTCATACTACTTCAACAGAAATAACTGGTGTTGTGATTGAAAATACAGAATCATTTGATTTTACTTTTGGATATACAGATAATGGTGGTGCTGTTCATACAGCAAATGTTTATGATTCAAGTGGAACACTTGTAGTATCAGAAAGTTTTGTTGCTGAAAAAGGTGTAGGTACTGTCACTTTTTCATATACAAACAATACAGGCTCTGATTTAACTTTAACAAAATTAGAGCTAGTAAGTACGAATAGTGGATTTAATTTTGATTCTTATAGTATCAAATATTCACTTACTTCTGATCAAGTCTTAACATTAGCCGAAGTTGATACTGATGGTGATCACATTGATTTTGTTAGATTATTAGATGATGCTTCAAATGATTTAACTTCTAATGCAGTTCCTAATTCTTTAGATTTAATCAATATGAATAGTGGAGATCACATACTTTCAAATATTAATGTAGAAGATATTCTTGCTATTACAGATGAAGATAATACATTAAAAATAGTTGGAGATAATGGTGATAGTATAAATTTAGATTTAGGAAATCAAACTGACTATGATAATGGAACTCCTATAAATGAAAAGTGGTATGTAGACTCAACTCAAAGTACAGCGAGTGAAACAGCTTATGTTTCAACAAATGGTTCAGATGTCGTAACTTTATTAATTGAAAATGATGTAAATGTTATATAACTGAACAATAAAAAAGCCTGACCTTTTTGGTTAGGCTTTTTTTATATTTATTATTGTTATAATATTAAAAAATTAAGGATTAGGTATGGAAGATATTAATATTGCAGAAATTCTTAAAAATGCAATAGAACAAAATGATACTAGTCTTTATAAAACAGAGCATATTTTATCTGGAATAGATACTGCTCAGGCATTAATTTTAGCTGACAATAATAAAACTTTAAAAATCTATACACAAGATAATGATATCCTAAACTTAGATTTAGCAAAGAGTAATTCTTCTTTAGAAAAAGGGGAGTGGAAACAAGTATCCTCAAATAATGATGAAAACTTTGCAACATATATATCTACAATAGACAGTGAACTTAAAATATTAGTAGATGAAACTAAGGTTGAATCTTTAGTCTAGTTGGTACCCAATACCAAACTTATTTTTTATGGAGTCTTTACCTATTTTATTTCTTAGTCGAGAAACTAAGGATTTAAATGCAGAACAAGTAATATCTTCATCTGCCCATAAATGTTGAAATATCTCTTCTGTTGTAAGTGTCTTTTCTTTATTACCTAATAATAATTCAAGTAAGCGGTATTCATTTTTTGTAAGTTTTATCTCTTTTGAATCATCTTTTTTAATTGTTTTACTTTTATAACTATAAATATATCCATTACTAAGTTTAATAGATATATCTCCCCCATTTAATATATATTTAGCTGTTTCATTTAATGTGAAAATAAACTCTTCAGCTTTAATTGGTTTTTTAATGAAATCTACTATTTGAAGTCTAATCATCTCATAAAGGTATTTTTTCTTACTTTTTTTAGATGAAATAATAATTGGAATTTTATTATTGATTTTTTTAATTATTTTACAGAATTCAATTCCATTCATTTGAGGAAGTTCAATATCACAGATAATAACATCTGGTCTTAATGAAACAAATCTTTTAAGGGCTCTTTCTGCACTATTTATTATAATAATATCTTTAAAGAAAAGATTCAAAATATCAATCTCTTTTTTGTCTATATTATCTTCTTTGCTTACGACAACAATTTTCAAGTTTTTTAAAATATCTTTCAAGTTGTAATTCATAATCGCTCATTTATAATAAATTATGTCACTTAAAAATTATACTTTAAGTTATCTTAAAGGAAAGTGTGTTACATTGATTGTAATAAAAAAGTTTACAAAACTTAAAGGTTTAGGAGAGATATTTGTAATTTAAAGGATAAGTCATGAAAAATTTAGCAATAAAACTTAGCATTCCTCTTGTAATGCTATTAGGCTCAGCAAGCTTGAATGCTGTAACACTAAAAGAAACCGTTGAGACTACTATGTCTACAAACCCTAAAGTCCTTTCTGTAATACAGAATAACAAAGCTTTTAAGTACTATTTAGACGAAGCCAAAGGTGGTTGGTATCCTAAATTAGACTTAACAACATATATTCAAACAAAAAAAACAAAAATCAATCCCGATGATGGAGACAAAACTTCAAATATCTCAGGTGGTCCGAATATTCAACTAGATTTTGAGCAACTACTTTATGATGGTGGTTTAACTACTTCAGAAATGGATGAAGCAAGGTTCCGTGATAAATCCAATACTTATGCAAATGAGAATATTGTAGATAACGTAATCTTTGATAGTATTAGTGCTTATTTAAATATGGTGAAATATCAAAATACTTTAGATGTGACAAATGATAGTTTGCTCATTTATGAAGAGTATTTAAAAACTGCAAAAGATACTGCTGAAATTAGTGGAGAAGTTTTACAAAAATCACAAGTAAATGCAAAAATTCACTTTACAAAAAGTAAATGGCATGAGCAAACAAATAATTATAAAATTGCTTCAAGCTCTTATGAGAGATTTGTAGGTGTTAAACCAGAAGGTGATGTTTGTCGACCTTATATTGATTATTCCCTAGTTCCTAAAACTTTAAAAGAGTATGTTGACCAAGTTATTGTAAAGAATAATTTGATTTTAGAACAAGTTGTAAATATTAAGGAACAAAGAGCTGTAGTAAGTCAAAGAGATGCATCTTTTTATCCTACAATAAAATTTAAAGCACAAGGGCTTTATGATAGAGATAATATTGAAGATAAAGAACGAACTCAATTATATACAGCGAGAATCGAATTAAAATATAATCTATATAATGGAAATATAGATAAAGCTAAACAACAAAGAGAAAGACTATTTTTAGAACAAATTCAAAAAGAGTTAGATGTTGTAACAAAACAAGTAATTGATGAAGCAACAGCTGCATATACTACTTTTAATTCAGTTCAAAAACAAATAGATGAGTTAAAACTATATATAAAAGATAATGAACAAGTTCTAGCGATATTTAAAGATCAATTCGAAGGAGGAACAAGAACTTTTATTGATGTATTAAATATTGAAAGAGATTTAAATAGTGCAAAAGAGAGTTTAGTAGCAGCGCAGTTTGATTTAGACTTAGCATATTTTAGTATGTTTAATAGTATGTCTCAATTAAAAGAGTCTGTTTTATATGCAAACAATAATACATGTGAAAGAAAAGTAGAGAAAAAAGAGGTTAAAGCTTTAGATACATCTGTTGATGAAGAGTTAGTTTCTTTATTAGATGAAGGTGCTACTACAAAAGCAGTATCATCAAATGATGAGTATGTATTATTTTTAGCATCATTTAAAAATGAACAAACTGCTAAAAGTCAATTAGCAATGGCAAGTTCTGAACTTGGTGATGAGTATAAAACTAAAATTATTAAGTCAAATGGATTTAATACAGTGATTGTTTATGATGTAAATAACAAAGATGAAATTGTAAAACTAAGAGATAGATTATCAAATAAATTTCCTGGTTTATATTTTAGAAAAACTGTATCAAAATAGATAGGATAAATTTTGGAAACTAAAGAAGAGAACTTAAATTATGACTTTGAACAACTATTTGAAAATAGAAAGGTAGACACTTTAGTAGAGTGCCTACTGTTTTTGTCAAAATATCATAAAAGAGCAGTATCAAGAGAATCTTTAGTTTCTGGCCTTGCAATTCATGGGTCATTGATGACCCCTAATTTATTTATTGAATCAGCAAAAAGAATAGGGCTTATTGTAAAATCAGCAATACGAGATTTTGATAGTATTTCTGAGTTAAGTCTTCCTGCCGTTGCTCTTTTAAATACAAATAAAGCTTGCATTATATTAAGTATAGATGAGCAAGAAAAAAAAGTAAGTCTAATTTACCCAGATGTTAGTTTAGGTGAAGTAAGAGTAGACATAGATAAGTTTAAAAGTGAATATACAAAAAACTTGCTAATCATCAAACCAGCATACAACTTTAAAAATAGAGTAGAAGAAGATATTCTAGTGGAAGAAAATAAAAAATGGTTTTGGAATACGATGAAGAAGAACCTAGGTATTTATTATCTAGTGATATTAGCAGCTATTCTTATAAACACTTTTGTACTTGCTATTCCTTTATTTACAATGAATGTCTATGACAGAGTACTTCCTAATAAAGCAGTAGATACCTTAATGGTTCTATTAGTTGGGATAGCGTTAGTTCTTGTTTTTGATTTTATATTAAAACTAATGCGTGCATATTTTATCGAACAAGCAGGAAAACGTGCAGATATAAGAATGTCAACAGCTATTTTTAATCAGCTACTAAATATAAAATTAAATGCTAAACCTGCTTCAACAGGAGTTTTTGTAAGTAGATTACAATCTTTTGAAAGTGTTAGAGAGTTCTTTACTACTGCTACAATTACAGCATTTGTAGATTTACCTTTTGTTGTTTTATTTATAACTATTATCTTTTATATAGGTGGTCCTTTAGGTTATGTATCTTTAGTTACTATGCTTGTTGCCATTATTTTTTCATGGATTATGCAAAAACCATTAAAGAAAACTATTCTAAATGCAGCAAAAGAGGATCAGATTAAACAAACTGTTTTAACTGAAGCAGTAACAGGTTTAGAGATTATAAAAAGTGTAAAAGCTCAAAATAGAATGCAAACCCACTGGAATAATTCAGTATCTCAAACATCTTATTATGGAAACAAATCACACTACTTATCTCAAGTAGTAAACTACTTTGTAGGATTTATTTCTCATCTATCAACTATAGGTATAGTTGCAGGAGGAGTTCTTTTAGCAAATGATGGAAGAATTACACTAGGGGCTATTATTGCAGCAATGATTTTAAACAGTAGAGTTATTGCTCCAGTTTCTCAAATAGTTGGAATGATAATTAGATTAGATAGAACAATGCTATCTTTAAATAATATAGATGAGATAATGAAAATGCCAGTTGAAAGAAACTCTTCTGGACACTATCTAAGTAGACCAACACTTGATGGAGACATAGTATTTAAAAATGTTAGTTTTTCCTATTATAAACAAAACTTTCAATTATTAAGAGATATTAATATACGAATAAAAAAAGGTGAGAAAGTAGGGATAATAGGAAAAATTGGTTCAGGAAAGTCAACGCTTATCAAACTTTTATTAAATCTGCACGAACCTTCAGAAGGTTCAATTTTAATTGACAGTACAGAAATTAGGCAAATAGACCCCGTAGATTTAAGAAGAAATATAGGATATGTTCCTCAAGAACCTTTTTTATTTATGGGAACAATAAAAGATAATATAAGTATTTCAGATCAGTTTGCAAGTGATGAACAAATACTAAGGGCTTCAAAAATTGCAGGTGTTCATGACTTTTTAGGTAAACATCAAGCGGGATATGACTTTATAGTTGGAGAAAGAGGTGATGGTTTAAGTGGAGGAGAAAGACAAGCTGTAACTTTAGCAAGAGCAATAGTTTCAAATCCCAATATTTTGATACTAGATGAACCAACTAATTCAATGGATGATTTAAGTGAAGAACACTTTAAAAGTAGATTAGCATCTATTATTGAAGATAAAACAGTAATAGTTGTAACACATAGACCTTCAATGTTATCTTTAGTAGATAGAATAATTGTTATAGATGATGGAAAAGTTATTGCAGATGGGCCAAAGTCTCAAATAATATCTGCCTTTGGAAATTCAAAAAAAATAGTAAAGAGAGTTTTAAAAGAAGATGAAAAATCAAGATGATGTAAATTTTATTAATACATTATATTCTCAACAGAATGCAAAAGTAGGAAAAAGAATGGTTCTACTATTCTTTTTAATTGTTGTATTCTTTATCTCTGCTATTACGTGGGCTTTCTTTGCTGAGGTAGATGAGCTAGCAAGGGGAAGTGGTAAGGTAATACCTTCAGAAAAAATACAAACTATCCAAAGTCTTGATGGAGGTATAATCTCTGATATTTTAGTTAGTGAAGGTGATACAATAAAAAGAGGGCAAGCTTTGATGAAAATAGATACCACTAGATTTCAAGCAAGCTTAGAAGAAAGTGAGAATATCTATAATCATCTTTTAGTAACAAAGATAAGATTATTAGCTGAATCAAAAATTGATATTAATAAAAAAATACCCAAACTTGATTTCCCTGAAGAGTTAAAAAAGAAAGTAAATGGCTTTGCTATAAATGATGAGGTTCTCTTTGAAAAAAGAGTATCTGAATTAAAAAGTACTATAAATATTTTAGATAATCAATATAAACAAAAAAAACAAGAGCTTGTAGAATCACGAAGTCAATTAAACCAACTAAGAAAAAGACTACTTTTAATAAAAGAAGAGATGAAGACAATTAAGAGACTAGTTGATAAAGGTTCAAAATCAAAAGTAGAATTATTAAAAATAAAAAAAGAGTATAACCAATTAGAAGGTGAATACTTAAGTGTAAAGTTATCAATACCAAGATTGAACTATGCAGTACAAGAGTTTTTAAATAGAAAAGAAGAGAAGATAAAAACTTTTAAAGCAGAAGTTTTTAATGAGCTTCAAAAATTAAATACTGAAATAAATAAATATGAGTCAAAACTTGTTTCTGCTCAAGATAAAATAGAAAAGACTGTTTTGATATCTCCTGTAAATGGAATAGTAAAACAAATATACATTAATACAATAGGAGGAGTAGTTAGATCAGGAGTAGACCTAATAGAAATAGTACCAAGTAGTAAAACACTATTGGTAGAAGTAAAAATAGACCCTAAAGATATTGCTTTTATAAATCCAAGTCAAGAAGCAATGGTTAAATTGACTGCATATGATTTTTCAATTTATGGTGGATTAGAAGGAAAAATAGTTGAGATTTCAGCAGATAGTATAAAAGATGAAGATTCTCAAGAAAATAAGACATATTATAAAGTAGTAATTAAAACAGATAAAAACTATTTAGAAAAAGATGGGGAAAAGTTACCTATTATTCCAGGGATGATTGCCTCTGTTGATATTAAGACAGGAAAGAAAACAATATTGGACTTTATTTTAAAACCTATATTAAAGACAAAACAAAATGCATTACATGAAAGATAATAGAAAAAAAAGACATAAAAACCCTAAAAACCCTAAAACTTTCAAAATTTAAGCTTCAATTAAGAAGAAACCCTTGACAAGAGGAGAAAAATCTATTATAATTCCCGTCCAATTTCAGAGGAACGACATCAAAAATGATTGAAAGAGTTGCGAAGGAATAGGAGATCTTTTAAAATTTAGAAGGTTTGTAAATAACTTTTATAAACCGAATATGAAATTACAACAAACAAGAATATATTGTAAATATATCCTTGTCTATTTTAATAACAAAGCTTATGCTTTTACAA
>NZ_PDJU01000017.1 GCF_004116455.1 Arcobacter sp. F155 | reverse complement strand
AGTTTGAATTCATTGCTAATAAGATTGCTGATATTTTAGATGATATTAATAATACTGATTTACAAGAACAAATCAAGGGTGAGCTTAAAGATTTAGCTAACAACTTTGTTATCTACAATCAATCGACTTATTAATATTTTGAGTGTTAAAGTGGTATAATACCACTTTAACATACAACATCAAGGTATTTTATGGAAGACAAACTTTTAGAGAAAAATGAAAATTATAAAAAAATCGAAGAAGTAATAAAATATATTGATGAAAACTTCAAAGACCAACCTTCAATAGACACAATTGCAAAATATATTGGGATGAGTAAATACCATCTTATAAGAGTATTCAAAGAGTATGTTGGGGTAACTCCCATACAATTTCTACAATCTGTAACTTTAAACTATGCAAAAGAGCATTTAAAAGAATCAAAATCTATTTTAGACAGTGCCTTAGATATTGGGCTATCTAGTTCTAGTAGACTACATGATTTATTTGTAAATATTATTGGTGTAACGCCTAAAGAATACAAAAGTCTAGGTGAAAATGTAGAGATAACCTATGGTTTTGGAAACACTCCTTTTGGAAATGCAATAGTTGCAATTACAAAAAGAGGTATTTGCTATTTAGGTTTTTATGATGAAGCTTCAAAAGAGTCAGTTTATACAAGATTTAAAGAGGTTTGGGCAAAAGCAGATTTAAAAGAAGATAATAAAAAAGCAGATGAAGTTTTAAATAGTATTTTCATAGAAAAAGATAAAAAGTTTAACCTTTATGTAAAAGGAACAAACTTTCAAATCAATGTTTGGAAAGCTTTAATAAATATTCCTGATGGTTCTATTGCCACATACTCTGATGTAGCAAAGTATCTTGATAAACCAAAAGCTGTAAGAGCAGTTGCTAGTGCTATTGGTTCAAATCCTATTGGTTTTTTAATCCCATGTCATAGGGTTTTAGGAAAATCTGGTGCTATGACTGGATATAGATGGGGAATAGAAAGAAAGAAAATTCTTGTAGCCTATGAGGCTTTAAAAAACAAAAATGAAAGCTAATATAAAGACTACAAAAAACCTTCCCTAAAACTCAAAAATAAAATTAGCATGAATAGCATTGTTAGAAAAAGATGAACCAACACCATTGTGAGATAAAGTTACATCAAAACTTTTAGAATCAGAATACTCTTTTTGATAAGATAAAGAGACATCATAATTGAAGTTACCATTGTCAATTCCTTTAGAAGTAAAAGAACCAGCATTAGGAGCATTTACAAAAGAAGCAGAGATAGAATTGTCATTATCATGTAAGTTATACCCTAAAGATGTTCCAATAGAGAAATAAGAACTATCATCAATAGTATATGTAGAGTCTAAACCTATTGATGGAATTAAATCAGTAGAGGAAAACTCTTCCATTTTAAGATTGGCACTAGTTGAACCTGATTCTTTGTATGAAGGAGAAGAGAAATGTCTATATAGTAAAGAAACATTTGGTTTTAAACTCCAAGTATCATTTAAAGAAAAACTTCTATCAAGTTTTAAATATAGTGAAGCTAATTTAGATGTATATGAAGCATCTATATTTTCTCCTGTAAATATCTGCCTATTTGAATCTGTTCTTTGTAAAGAGTAACTTCCTTGATATGAAAAAGTATAATCATTTAAAAAAGGATTAGAACCATAAGCTAATAAAGTATAGATATCTAAATCTGAAGATTGAGAAAGACCATTAACATCTACATCTGAATTAGTATAAAATAGACCTAAGCCAAAATTGTGATTCTCTTTGTACTCAATGTCACTTCCCATACCAATACCATAAGAATCCACATCAAACCCAGAGATTCCATCTTTGTTGTCTTGCTTAGATGATGAAGCAAAAGGTTTAAGCCATAATCGTTTGTTTTTTTCTAAAATCATATCCCCTGAGTTTAATCCAGAAGAGTTACCTTGCCTTTGAGAGATAAGTGCTTGAATGTTAGAATTAACAGATGAACCAACTAAAAAAGATGAAGTTCCAATCTGAGGAAGTAAAGATTCAATAGCACCAGCAACTTCACTGTCTGTAGGTAAAGCATTTAAAGCACTAAATAGACTATTCATAGAAGAGATATTTCCATTTAGATTGTCAAGTAAAGAGGCAATAGAGTTTAGGTTTGAGTTTCCTGAAACAGAATCTAAAATAGTAGAGCCTTCAATAATATTTAAATCAATAGAATCAGCATCAGCAACATACTCAAAATCTAAAAGTGCAGAGTTGTCTGTGATGTTTAAAGTACCTTGTATATCAAGATTTGAAGTATTAGAATAAACCACATTTGTCATAGTTTGATCTTTTAAAAGTTCAATATCAGAACTTAGTCCTAATACATTTACTTTTATGGTTGAGCCATCTTCAAAAACAGATGAGATTGTATTTAATCTTGAGTGTTCCATAGTTCCACCAGTACCTGCTTGTAAATATACTTGTAAAACCCCATTTGCTTTGTTTGTAAAGTTTGCTATATAAGCAGCATTAGCACCCGTACCATTTGCATTGTATGGAAGGATTATGTTACCACTGTTTGTTAGAGTTTGTCCAGGAGCATTAATATTTCCATCTAAAGTTCCAGCGTTGTTTATGGTTCCAGCATTGTCATAAGTAATCAAAATAGAGTAAGCATTATAGTCTCTTTGCTTATTTTTTCTAGCTATTATTGTTCCACTGTTGTTGATTGTGCCAGTATTTTTTGAGAGGTGCATTCCTTTAGCATTACCTGAAGTGGTATAAACCTCTATGGTACCACTGTTGTTGATTGTAGCAGAACTATTACCACCAATCCCAGCTGCAATTGTGACTCCCGAAACTTTTATCTCCCCCTCATTGCTAACCGTTGAATTATTATCTCCCATATTAACTCCATTTGCCCAGCCACTAGTTGAGACAGTATGAATCTTTCCTCTATTTTTAAAGGTATGTGAAAAGTCAAGGTAATTTGCTACATTTATAATTACAGTATGGTTACCACTAGTATTGAAATTTATAAATCCATTCTCTGTGATAAGTGCACTCTCAGAATTTCCATCAAAAGTTTGCTGACTATTTACTTCATTATTGATAATCAAATCAGCACTAAGACTACTGCAAAGTAAACTAGCACTTATAAGGGATAGTTTTATCTTTTTTCCTAACATTTTAAATCCTTTTTTCATCTATTACTATTATAAGATGCTTGCGTTACGTCTTGCGTTATAATGAAAAAAATTTAGAAAAAAGATATATATAAGAAAATAAGAAGAGTGATTAAGAAACTATTATCTTAATCACATTTGCTAAAAGCATAAAAATAAGTACTGTAATTAGTACTTTTTTAATAAACTCTTCACCACCTTTTATAGCATAGTGACTTCCCACATAAGAACCAGCTACATTTGCCAATCCCATAGGAATTGCTACTAACCAAAGAATCTTACCTGCAAAGAAAAAAGCAAATACAGAACCCACATTTGTAGCAAAGTTTAAAGGTTTTGTAGAAGCAGTAGAAACTAAATAATCAAGATGCAAAAACTTCTTCATAGAGATAGTAAGATATGTTCCCGTTCCAGGTCCAAGTAGTCCATCATAAAAACCTATTGGAGCAGTAGAAAGTATGATATTTTTATTATTTACTTCTGTTTTTTCTTCTTTTATTGTTTTACTCTTTTTTAACATAAAAAAAAGTGCTACAGGAATTGCTAATAAAATAGCCCATTGAATAATAGTATCAGGAACATACATAACTAATGAACTTCCAATATATGAAGCTATAAGACAAGGAATAATTGCAACTGCTACAACTTTCCATGATATCTTTTTGCTAAGTGCGTATTTAATTGTTGCAGTTGAAACACCTAATACAGAAGCTACTTTATTACAAGCAAGTACATAAATAGGAGGAATACCAGAGAATAATAGAACTGGAACTTGAATCATTCCACCACCACCTGCAATTGCATCAATATATCCTGCTATAAAACCTGTTAAAACAAAAATTATAATCCAAGTGGTAGTTATATCGTCTAAAAATTCCATAGTGCTATTTCCTTAAAAGGAAAAATTATAGCACTATTTAAATTAATCGATGTTACTTTTTAAGAGAGTTTTGCTTTTATAGCTTGTGTACTTGTGTTTGACTGTACTTGATAAGAGTTTTCTAACTCTTTTTGTTCTTCATAATGTTTTTCAAAAAGATCTTTAAATTTTGAGAAAACTGATTTTAATTCAGGAGAAGTATATGACATTGGGTCAGGGTTTAATATCCTATCAAACATCTCTAAAATAGTATTATAATCTTTAATGGTATCATCATATGCAGGTTTAAATTCACCATTGTCATCAATAACTATTCTATCAGGTAAACTTATTAAAAACATAGCCTTAAATCGTTCACCTTCTTCCATCTCATTTAAAGAGGCAACTAAAGCTCTTTTTTCAGTTTCAGGCATATTTACAGGAATCATATTTCTTGTTTGAGCTAAACCTACATCTACCAAACCATTTTGGTCAAAATCAAACCTTTCATAGTGATGAACTAGTAGATTATAAGCACCCTCATTTGACAAGCTACCAGTTTTTATAGGGTCTGCTAAGCCAACATAGTGTTGAATAGTTGACAACTCTTCTTCACTAAGAGAGTTTAGAAAATCTTTTGCATTTGAAAGATTCACTTTCTCTTCTTTTGCTTCAGAATATATCTTTTCAAAATCATCTTTGTATTCAGCCCTACTATTAGTAAAGTCACTATGGTCTTTAAGCTCTTTTACTATTTCAATGTGTTTTTCATAAGCTGGTGAAAGTTGCACTTTTTTCCTTTAAGAGAGTAAAAATATTTTAGTTCATTATATTTTTATTCTCTTAAATCTTGTCTTAACTATCTTTTTTTAGTTTGTGTGAGATTGAATAAATTACAGGAAGATATATAAGATTTAAAATTGTTCCCCATAAAAGTCCAAAACCAAGTCCTATGGCAATTGGTTGGAAAATAACAGCTTGTCCTGTAGGGAAGAAGATTAATGAACTCATTCCTATTAAAGTTGTTATTGTTGTAAGAATAATTGGTCTAAATCTTTTTGTTGCTCTAATAAATACTTCGTGTAAAGTCTTAGCTTTCTTTAAATATGTCATCATAATAATACCATCATTAATAACAACCCCTGCAAGCCCTAACATACCAATAACAGATGGCATAGAAAGGTTTAGTCCCATTATTTTGTGACCTATTAAAACTCCTAGAATAGAGAAAGGAATAATTGACATTAAAATAAATGTTTCCCTAAAAGAGTTAAACAAATAAAGCATTGCAAGCATGATTAATACAATAGCTAGTCCACTTGCTAAAATCATATCATTCTTTAAATCTTTTTTCTTCTCTTCTTCACCTTTAAATACTAGTTTAATTCCACTTTTTTCTATTTCATCTAGTACGGGCTTTACTTTTTCTATAGCTTCACCTGCTGTTAAAACATCAGGGTCTACTTGTCCATATACATAGAAGTTCTTTAAAGCATTGTCTTTAATAAGTTGTTCAAAGCCTTTGATAATCTTAAATTCTGCAACTTGATTTAATGCTACAAAAGTTCCATCAGAAAGAGGTATTTGCGTAGTTTTGAAAACTTCATAATCATCTTTATTTATACTTTGGATTTTGATATCAAGCATTGAGTTTGCATCAAAGGTAACACCTTTTTTCTTTAGTAAATACATATTTGAAAGATATGAACCTATATATGCCTCATCAAGTCCTAGTTGCTGACCATAGTTATTTACTTTTAATTTTATTTCATCAATACCAAACTTCAATGAGTTTGCTACAGACTTAATACCATTTAACTCTTTTAATGCATTTTCTAACTTCTCAATTGAAGCTATAATCTTTTGGTTATCATTTGATACAAGTCCTATTTTAATATCTGCTTTTACAGGACCAACTTTTCTTTCTGCAACTGCTATTTCTTCTAAATTAAATTTTTCTTTATACTTTGCATCAATTATATGTTTCTTTAACTTCTTAGCAATTTCCCTTGAACTTAATGTTCTTGTTCGTCCTTCATCATCATAATAAAAACTCAAATATGGTGTTACATACTTATCTAAGAAGTTAGCTTCTTTTCTTTTTTGAAGTTCTAAAGTCATATACATAACATAAGGAAATCTTTCTGTATTTCCTGCTGTATCCCTTCTAAAACCTGCTACTGAATCAATACTTCTAATAAAAAGTTCATCATCTTTAGCAATTAAATCCTCTTCTATTTTTTGAACAATTGCAAAGGCATCTTCAAGTTTTGTATTTTCATTTGCTTTTATAGTAAGTTTTACATCACTAGCATCAAACTTTGGAAAGATTTGAAACTTTGAAGAAGAGATAGCTAAAACAGTAAGAACAGGAACTAAGATTACAAATATTGTCAAAAAGCTTTTCTTATAATCCATAAAAAAGTGTAAGATAGAGTTATAGATATTATTTGCTTTTTCCCATGATGTAACTTTAGAACCATTTTTCAGTACGTGAGCTGCATGAATAGGTAAGAAAATAAATGACTCAATAAGTGAAGCAACAACTAAAGCTGATAAAGCAATAGGAATAAGCTTAATTACTTCTCCCATAGTTCCACTAATCATCAAAATTGGTAAAAATGAAAATAGTGTTGTAATAGATGCAACAGTAACAGGTTTCACCATCTCTTTTGCACCTATAACAGCAGCTTCTTTAGGAGGATAACCCTCTTCTATATGTTGCTGAATGTTTTCACTTACAACAATAGCATCATCTACTACAATACCAATTGCAATTAAAACCCCAACTAGGGAAATCATATTTATGGTATACCCAGATAAATACATATAAACAGCTGCTATTACAAAAGATGTTGGAATACCAACTGCTATAATAAATGACATTCTAAAGTTGATTAAAAGCATTACTAAAATAGTAATAAGAATAATTCCAAGTAAAATATTTGATACTACAATATTAAGCCTATCTCTAATTCTCTCACTGTTATCATCTGCAATTATAATATCAACATTTGGGTTTTGTGCATTTAACTCTGGTAACATTCCTTTGATGTTTTCAGTTAGTCTAAGAGCATCAGCCGTATCGTTTTGTTCAACTTTTAACGATAGTGCATTTTTACCATTAAAAGAGTATAGAGTTGAAGCATCTTCATACTTTTTAGAGATAGTTGCAACATCTGATAAATATAGGTTTGTATTTCCAACTCTAATAAGAGTCTTTGCAAAGTTTGCAGCGTTTTTCTCACCATTATATGTTGAGATATAGTAGTGTTTTTTACTATCTTCTATTTTTCCAACTGGGAAGATATACGAAATTGTAGAAATTGCATTAAATAGTTCACTTTTATTTATTCCTAAAGCTTCAACTTTTTTATCATCAATTAAAACTTCATAATACTCATCTGAGTCACCATAAATTGTTACATCGTTGATTCCTGTGATTGTAAGAAGATCACTTTTTAAATCACTAGCAAGGGGTTTAAGCTGGTCAAGATTTAATTGTTTTGAAGTAAGGGAAATATCTAAAAGAGTTCTAGTTCTATCTAAAACATTAACTGAAGGCTCATCCATATCAGAAGGTAAGTCTGATTTTACTAAGGTTATAATATCTTTTATTTTATTGGCTTCGTTATATTTGTCTTTGCCTTTTTTCAGTTCTACAACAATTGTAAAGCTACCAGGGCTAATAACTGTTGTCATAACATCAACACTATCAAGATTTTTTAGATTATCTTCTATTTCAGTTACTGCCATTTTATCTAGAATATCAACTGAAGCTCCGGCATAAGAACCTTGCACTGATACCATTTCTAATTCAAAACTTGGGAAGATCTCTTTTGCTGTATTATTATATGACCAAATTCCAACTAAAAAAACTAATACAAATAGCGTATAGTTCATTCTAGAGTTATTAACAAAAAATCTCAAAAAACTTTCAAACATCTATTACCTTTATTAAAAAAAAGTATTATAATTTACAATTATTAATACAGTATTAATATTCTATCTATTTTTAATACATAGTTTCATTTTAAAGTTCTGAAAGCATGATAAAATAATAAATTATTTATTTTTATGCTCTTTTTTTTGCGCTATTTAGTAACACTGCATAATTTTTTTACTAATATTACAAAGTTATTTTTTACTAGTTTTTAAAGCCATAATCTCTATATTTATTAATTTTATTACTTATATAAATTATTTTTTTACTTATGTACAAAATATGTAACTCCTGATAATATAATTTTTGTAACCGATTATGGTTTAAAATTATTCTAACTAAAGAAGGACTGACAGTTATGAAAAGTTTACATAAATTAGATGAAATAGAATTAATAAAGTTAGCAAAAACAACTACTGATGAAAATACACTTCATAGTCTTGCAGATAATGCTTTTATTACAGTAAGAAGATGTGTAGCTAAAAATAGACATGCTACAACACCTATTGCAAATAAACTTGCAATTGATTCAGCATGTAATGTATCTTATTGGGCAACAAGACACTCAAATCATACAACTAAGAAAAAAGTAGATTCAAATGACCCATGTGTTGTATGTTCAATTGATGAACTTCAATATCACAATACTTGTACTTCTTGTGATATGGCATAAGTAAAGCAAGTAGAATCTATCTACTTGCTCCATTTAGTTTTAACTTCTTAATACACTTATAATCCTCGTCATTTTGAACACTTTCACAATATACTTTTATATTAAGTAGTGTTGATAACTCTTGAATAGATTCAACAAAGCTTTGTTTTGAACTATCAGTATTAATATTTGTAGTGTACTCTCTAGCTAATCTAATACAATCTAGATTAAAGTCTTTTAAGTTATCTAATGGAATAAATTTACTCTCAAATCTTTTAACAATAATTTTAGAGTCTGAATAATGAACTCTATTACAAAATCTTTTGAAGTTATCTACATCTTTTGCAACAGCATAAGCTGTAACAGAGAAGATAAGTTTTGAAGATAGATTTTTGTTTTTTAGTATTAACTCATCTAACCAAAGTAAGAAATTATTATCTGAAATAGATTGTAGTGATAGGTTAATCATTACATCATTTTTTAAATTGTTTATTGAGATATGATTTATAACTTTTTGAATAACTGCTTTATCAAAATCAACAACTTTAGAGTACTTCTCTGCAATAGAAACAAAAGTACCAATAGGTATATTTTTGCCATCTTTGTCTTTTGCACTTGTAAAGGCTTCTTGCATTAAAAGAGTGTTTTTCTCTTTATCTAAACTATATGTATCATTAATATAATCTACTTCAAAAGTTTTATTATCAATAATATCAAATACTAAATTTCTCCACTCTTCCATATCTCTTGTTAAATCACTATTATCTCTTAAGAAGAACTCATTTGGTCCAATAAGTTTTGCTTTTTCATAGGCTTCTGTTGCAGCCTCTAGCATTTCAGGTGTTGTTCCATACTTATTAAAAGGAGTTCCACCAATATAAGCTAACTCTTCTAATTTATATTTTTCCCTTAAAACTTCAAAGTTTCCTTTAAATACCTTACAAATCTCAACTGCACCTTCATACTTACAGTTTCGCAGAATTACCATAAACTCTGACCCAAAAAATCTATAAGCTGTAGCTTTCACATATTTGTTATTTACAGACTCAATACTTTTTAAAGTTTTTGCAAACTCTTTAATAAGATTATTAATCTCACTATTTGTATGAGTTTTAGCATAAGAAGCAAGAGAATTGATTTTTACTTTTAAGATATAACCCTCGCTTTTTTGAATAAACATCTCTTTCATATCTGTCTCGAAAGTAGCCTTTAGAGGTAATCCTGTTAACTCATCTTTTGATAGTTTCTTTGAAAGAGTTTCAAGGTTTTTATTTAATTTACTAATAATAGACTCAATCTTTACAGACATGTCATTCATTGCAATTGATACATGTTTTATTTCTGTAGTCCAAGGTAACTTATCTATTGTTTCAAATTTACCTTGAGCAATTGACTTAGCTAATGACTCAATAGTTTTAAGAGGTCTTAGAATATATTGTACAAATACAAATAAAATCGACATAGAAACTAAAAAGGCAATAATTGCATAAGTAATAGACCCTTTTGCTTGTTCATAAAGTTTTGCATATGCTTCACCAGGATTAGGGCTTACATAAATTACAGCAGATTTTTTCCAACCATCTGAGATTTCACTTGATTTTTCTTCTAAATTAAAAGAAATCATATCTACAAACCAAGAAGGAACATAATCAAATTTTACATCTCTTTTTTCTTGAACAATTATTTTCTCAATATTTAAACTTATATCTTTAAATAGTAGTTTTTTACCATCAAGAACTTGAACTTTAAAATCTATTTTTCCACCATTACTAAAAGCATCTGTAGGAATAAATCTATACTTATTTCTAGCTGTTTCTTCTACAAAGCCTAAATCTAAATCTTCATTTTCAAGTTTTAATAACTTGTTGTTAATATCACTATCTAACTCTACTTTTTCAATAGTTCCATACTTTGTAAGCACAGTTACTCTTTTAACTTTCCAACTTTCAGGATAATCTATTTTTATCGTACTTAATAATTTTTCATCTGTAATAACAAAATCACTATCTTCTAATCTAATCTCTTTATAAAAACCTCTATTTGAAATAGCTTTGATTATTGTTTCTATCTCAGGGTCGTTTTTGTCTTTAATTAAAGCTCTTAAACTCATTCCTAAAGAAGTAGCCGTGTCTTGTGCTTTTGTTTGTGATTCAAGTTCTAAATACTCTTTTGTGTTTTTAACACTAATGATAAAATTACCAGTAAATATTACAAAGAATATAAATATAATAATTAAGTACAACTGTTTTGATAAAGACATCGATTCTCCTTTAGATTCTACTCATCATAGATTTCCAGTTTTTCAAGTTGTTTTTTCCAACTTTTACTGAAGTTCTACCTTTGTTTTTTGCTTGCCATAAACCACCAGCATTAAAACTATATACAGGTCTTAAATCAGGTCTTTTAGTAGCTAATTTTAGTTTTTTATTAACGTTATCTAATACTATTGGTGTTGATGTAGGTTTGTGATAATAAGTTAAAACCATATGAGCCTGCTCATATTTTGTTCCTCTTTGTTTTAACTTAACATAAGTAATTCTTAGTTTTTCATCAGGAACGCCAAGTTGACGCAAAGTAAAATATTTTGCAATTGCATAATCTTCACAATCCCCTGCTCCAGTTCCTAAAAACTCAAAAGGTGAAGCCCAATAATCATTCTTTTTCCAATGGGCACTATCCCTTTTATATTTTACTTTATTAAAAAAATCATTTACATATTTTAGTTGATATAGAATATCCTCATTTTTTGCTTTTTCAATAACTTTATCCCAAAGTTGCACACGTTTTGCAGCTTTGTTTCCGTATTTTTTAGTTATTGCATCAAGTTTTTTTGAGGAGATATTAAATAAGTTTTCTGCTGTTATAACAGAGATAAAAAAAGAGAGAGCAAAAATAATTAACAAGTATTTACTTTTCACTATCTCTCCTTTTTTGAAGTTAAGACTATTTGATTTTATTTAAAATTGAATCTTCGTCTATTTTTTCATTATCATATTTTACAATTAATACATTTTCAGTATCATTAATGTACCACTCATCAACTTCTGATATTGTATCTAATTTATGTGTATTATTTCTGTAATCATTATTTAATTCTATATACATTAACTTTTTCTTTGCTGGGTTTGGCATAGTTAAAATTAAAACAATCCATAAAATACAAACAACCGCAATAGTGTATACAATAGTAGTTAAGCCAACATCCTCAAAGAAGATACCACCTAAAACACCACCTAAGAAAGTTCCTAAATATCCAAAAGAGTTAAAAATACCAAGTACTAAACCTCTTTGATGTACCTTTGCAAATTTAGTTGCTAGTGATTGCATGATTGGTTCATGCATATTAAATCCAATAAAGAATATAACTACACCAACTATAAAAAGAACAGTTCCAGAGCTTAATCCAATTAGTAAATATGAAACTGCAAAGAAAATAATTCCTATTGCAAGTATCTCTTTAAATTTACCTTTTTTTTCTGCAATTATAGCAGCAGGTGCCATAGCAAGGAAACCAAAAATCATAGCTGGTAAATATACTTTCCATAGGTCACTCATTTGCCATTCATAATTGTTTATTAAAACCATTGGAATAATCATAAATGCAAAAGTCATTAAACCTTTTTGTAAAAAGTTTGTTATGTTCATTTTGATTAAATTTTGATTTAATAAAACATCACCAACTATTGCTTTTTTTCTATACGTATGAGTTATTTTTGGAGGGTTTGGAACCATCTTTACTAAAATAACAATTGAAACAAGAGCAATTACAGCTGTTAGATAAAATAGTGTTGGTACACCTGCAAATGAAGAGATTGTAGGTCCAAGTAACATAGAAGCTGCAAAACTCATTCCAATGAACATACCCATTGTAGCCATTGCTTTTGGTCTTTGTTCTTCTTTTACTAAGTCACTAATCATAGCTGTTACAACTGCACCAATTGCACCAGCACCTTGTAAGAATCTTCCTACCATTAACATTAAAATATCATTTGCAATTGCACAAAAGATTGAACCAATTGCAAATAATAAAAGTCCTGTAATAATAGTACCTTTTCTTCCTAGCTTATCACTCATTACTCCAAAAGGAACTTGGAATATCATTTGAGTTAAAGCATACCCACCAATAACAATTCCAACTAAAGTCGTTGTAGCTCCATAAAGATTTATAGCATAAACTGATAAAACAGGTAGAACAATAAAAAGCCCGAAGAACCTAAGTGCGATAATCAGACTAAGAGGTAAAATAGATTTAATCATATATAATCCCATATGTATTTAAAATAAACAGAGATTATATATCAATAAAATTAATAAGATATTAAAAGGAAAGTTATGAGAATTATTTTAGCTACGGGAAATAAAGGTAAGATTGAAGAGTTTAAAAAACTACTTCCAAATGAAGAAGTGATTACTTTTAAAGAGATTATTGGTGATTATGAGGTTGTTGAAGATAAGGATACTTTTCAAGGCAATGCTTTAAAAAAAGCTCAAGAAATTTATGAAAAGATTGGTGATGAAGAAGCAATTGTAATCTCAGATGATAGTGGAATTACAGTTCCTGCTATAAATAATGAACCAGGTATTTACTCTGCAAGATATGCAGGAGTTAATGCAAATGATAAAGAAAACAATGCAAAATTAATTTCAAAATTAAATGAAAAAAATTTAGAAAAAACACCTGCTTATTATACAGCTTGTATAGCAATTATATATAAAGGTTATCCATACACAGTACATGGTTGGATGCATGGTGAAGTTATAAATAAAGAGCTGGGAAGTGGTGGTTTTGGATATGATCCAATGTTTATTCCAACTGGTTTTGATAAGACTTTAGGAGAACTAGGATATGAAGCTAAAAAAGATTTTTCACACAGAACAAAAGCTTTAAACTTAGCAAAAAAAGTTTTAGATGTGATTTTATAAAAGTAGGTATTACCCTACTTTTATATTAGAAAATGTATACAGCTGCAACCCATCCAAAAATAATTAATGGAATATTGTAGTGTAAGAATGTTGGAACAACTGAGTCCCAAATATGGTCGTGTTGACCATCAACATTTAGTCCTGATGTAGGCCCAAGTGTACTATCTGAAGCTGGACTTCCTGCATCACCTAAAGCAGCAGCTGTACCAATAATAGTAATTGTTGCCATTACAGAGAAATCTAACTGTAAACATAATGGAGCATAAATAGTTGCAATAATTGGAATAGTTGAGAAAGATGAACCAATTCCCATTGTAATAAACAGTCCAACAATAAGCATTAAAAGAACTGCTAAAGATTTATTATCTCCAATAATATCAACAACAGAAGATACTAAACTTTCAACTCCACCTGTTGAGTTAATTACACTTGCAAAACCATTTGCAGCAATCATAATAAAACCAATCATTCCCATCATTTTAAGACCTTTTGTAAAGAAGTCCTGAGTTTGGTCAGCTTTAATAACACCTGCAACAATAAAGATAATGAAACCTGCTAAAGAACCTAAAATAATTGAGTTTGTATAAAGTTGAAGCCCTAAAGCAGTTACAACAGATATTAAAGCAATTGCTACATGAAAATAGTTTATCTCTTTTGATTCAGATTCAATCTCTAAGATTTTGCTAATATCATACTTTCTTTTCTTTTTATAAGTAAAAAATATCGCAACTAAAAGACCTAAAAACATTCCAAATACAGGTACTGCCATAGCAATTGGCAATTGTCCTGAAATAGCTTCTACTCCATTATCTACAAGGTTTTTTAATAAAATCTCATTTAAGAAAATTCCTCCAAATCCAACTGGTAAAAACATATAAGTTGCAACTAAACCAAAAGTAATCACACAAGCAACTACTCTTCTGTCAAGTTCTAGTTTTGCCATTGAATGTAATAATGGTGGAATTAAAATAGGAATAAACGCAATATGAACTGGTACAATATTTTGAGAAGAGATTGCAGCTAATAAAATAAGTGTAAGCATTAAATATTTGATATAAAGAAATTGAAAAGAAGTTTCTCCCTTTCCTACTTTTTTTATAATCATATTTGATAATAAATCAGTAATTCCCGATTTAGAAATAGCAACAGCAAATGTCCCAAGCATCGCATAACTTAATGCAATTGTTGCACCATTTCCTAATCCACTATTAAAAGCCTTGATTGTTTCATTTATGTCTAAACCAGCACTTAGACCACCAACTATTGCCCCAACAATTAAAGCAATAACAATATTTACCCTTACTAAAGATAGTAAAACCATTAAACTAACTGCAATTATTACAGAGTTCATACTTCGTCCTTCATTTTAAGTTTTATAAAAATTACATGATTTTTATAAGAAAGTTTCAATTTTAAGGAAGAAGTTTACTTAAAAGCTTGTAAAAAAGTACTAAAGTGTTTCTATTTTGGTATTGTGATTACTCTTTGAACTCTTATATCATGGTCATTTGCTTTAACGACTAACTCTATTTCATAGAAGTTTATTTCTTCTTTTACATAAGCATTTATAGAGTAGTTTTCATTTTCTATAGCTAATTTTTCAAAGGAACTATAATCACTGAAACTTTTTATATACTCTTCTAAAAATGCTAAATGATTTTTTGCTTGAATATATTTATATTTGTTTATAATATTTATTGAGTTTATACTTTTTACTTCATATATTTTAACAGCCAATATAGAAAAGATAAAAACTAAAATAAGAACAGAAAATAGTGTAAAAGCTTTTTTCATAGTTTAAAAACCCACTTTTGTTTTATCTTTTCATCTACCTCAACTTCTATTTCTAAAATATTTGAAGAAAGTTTTCTCAACGAATAATAGTTTACATTTTCTAAAAGAGTATTGTTTTTTAAATATAAAGTATTATCACTATACTTTAAATCATCTATTGATGAAGGAAGATTTTTTTCTACTATTATCTTTGCAGAGTCTAAATCTAGTTTTATAATTGCTAATTCTTGATTTAATGTTTGAGCTTCATAATACTCTTTAGAATAAATAGTTGAATAAACAATTACAATGGAACCAACAAAAACTACAAAGATTAATTCTAAAAGAGAAAAAGCTGTTTTATTTTGGCAATTCATATTTTAGAAGCCTTAAGTTTTGATCTTTATACTCTATTTTTTTGACACTAATATTTTTAATTTCAATGTCATCTAAAGTTATTGCAAGTTGTATATTTTTTGTAGAAAAAGAAGAGTCATAAGAAGAGATATTAAACACATTTTCTAACTTATTTAATATCATATACTCTTCATCAAAATTATCATAGAAAGAAGCCTTTGAAAAGCCTACTATGATAATTGATAAAATAAAAACACTTACTAGTGTTTCAAGTAAGGTAAAACTATTTTTTCCCGATTTCACAAGCTTTTTCATAAGCTGCTTCAATGGCTTTAATCATAGAGTCTCTAACTGCACCCTCTTCTAGTTTACCCATTCCTGCTGCTGTTGTTCCACCTGGACTCATTACAGAATCTTTAATAATTGCGGGATGAGAAGTCTCTAGTAGTTTTGCATATCCAGATAATAAACCTTGAACTAGTTCATTACTAATTTGTCTCTCAAGTCCTGCTTTTACTGCACCATCACTTAAACTCTCTGCGATTAAACTTAAAAATGCTGGTCCACTTCCTGCAACAGCAGTAGCTATATCAAGTTGATTTTCAGTATTAACCCATACAGTTTTTCCAATATGATTAAATAGTTCTGTAGCTAAGTTTTTAGCTTCTTTATCTCCTGTGATAGTTGTAGTTGACCCCAAAACAGACGCAGCAACATTTGGCATACTTCTAATATAAAATTTTGATTTTATTTGTTTCTTTAAACTATCAATTGTTGTACCAGCTAAGATTGAGAAAATGATGTTTGCTTGCCCTTCTAATCTTGCAGCAACACTTTGTAATGCATATGGTTTTACACAAAAGATTATATTCTTATCAGTAATGTTTTCAGCATCACTCATAACCTTTACTTCTATATTTGGAATCTTAGTTTTTATATCATTTAATTTCTTTTCATCTCTTCCAATAATTTCTACTTCAAAGTTATTTACAAGTCCTCTTGCCAGTGCTTGTGCCATGAAGCCATTTCCTATTAATGTTAATTTCATACTAGCTACCTTTAAAAATTATTTAATTTATTATAACGAATTAATTATAATATTAGAAAAATAAAATAATAAAAAGTAAGAGAAGCGCAAGGATACATAAGATAAAATACTTACTTTATGAAAAGGATAACTCAAATGATTAACAATTTAAAGTTCAAGAATTTTGTATTAATTATTGGTTTAGGTTTTGTGTTAACAGCTTGTTCACAAAAATCTGAAAGAGTGCAAGAGTATGACAAACCTGCACTTTATTGGTATAATGACATGCTTAAACAGATTTCTACTGGATACTTAGAAGAAGCAGATGATGTATATACTTCTTTAGAGAGTGAACATAGAAACTCACCTTTAATACCAACTGCACTTTTAATCTTAGCAAATGCTCATATTGACAATGAAGAGTATCAATTAGCAAACTTCTATTTAGATGAATATATTAAAAGATTTGCACTTAGTAGAAACATTGATTATGTTAGATATTTAAAGATTAAAGCTAACTTTTTAGGTTTCTCAAATGAATTAAGAGATCAACAATTAATCGAAGATACAATCAAAGAGATTGAAGAGTATAGAAACTTATTTTCAAGCTCTAAATATATGCCTTTAGTAAATACTATGAGTGCAAGATTATATATGGCTAAAGCCTCTTTAGATAAAGAGATTGCAGATTTATATAAAAGAATAGATAAGCCAAAAGCGGCTGAGTACTATAACCAAAAAGTAAAAGAGTCATGGGTTGATGAAAATGAGATTGAACCTGTAGAGACACCTTTTTACAAATATCCTTTTGAAAAAAACATTTTTTAAAAAATATTAATAGATTTTAGGAGTTAATATATATGGAATTAGAGAATTATGATTCTTTTCCTCAACAAATACCTTTAATAGTTGAAGACGAAGTATTTTTATATCCATTTATGATTGCTCCATTGTTTTTAGGAAGTGAAGAGAACTTAAAAGCAGTAGAGCACTCTATTGAACATAATAAACTAGTAATCGTAGCTGTTAGTAAACCAGGTCACGAGGGAAAAAGAGATAAAGATAGCTTCTATGATGTAGGAGTTATTGGAAATATTATGAGAAAAGTATCTTTACCAGATGGTAAAATAAAGGTTCTTTTCCAAGGTTTAGCAAAGGGTAAAATCACTGAGTTTAATGAAGAGACTTCAGAGTTTGCACTTGTTGATACATTAGAAGATGATAAATATTCTAAAGAGAGTATTGAATCTATTATTGATGTATTAAGAGAACAAGTTAAAAAACTTTCAGCTGTAAACTCTAAATTTCCAGCAGACTTAATAAAAACAATTGAAGAAAATAGTGATGCAACAAGAATTGCAGACTTAATCTCTTCTGTTTTAAAAGTAAAAAAAGATGAAGCATATAAACTATTTGCTGAAACAAATTTAGAACAAAGACTTTTAAATATTATTGAAACTATCAAAAAAGAGATTGAGAGTTTAAAAATTCAAAAAGAGATTACTCAAAAAGTAAATTCTAAAATTGAAAAAACTCACAAAGACTACTTCTTAAAAGAGCAAATTAAGGCTATTCAAAAAGAGCTAGGTTCTGATAATCAAAAAGATTCAGAAATTAGAGCTTATAAGAAAAAACTTAAAAAACTTAAACCTCATATGCCAAAAGATGGTTATAAAGAGACAAAAAAACAAATTGATAAATTAAGTAGAATGCACCAAGATTCACCAGACAGTGCCCTACTTCAGACTTATATTGAAAATGTTTTAGAAATACCATTTGGAAACTATGCTCACAATGATATCTCTGTACAAAGTGTTGAAGATCAGTTAAATAGTGATCATTACTCTTTAGAAAAACCAAAAGAAAGAATCTCAGAATACTTTGCAGTAAAAGAGATACTTGAAAAAAGAAAAATAGAAAACCTTAAATCAAAGGGAACTGTTCTTTGTTTTGTAGGACCTCCAGGTGTTGGTAAAACTTCACTTGCAAACTCTATTTCTCAAGCCTTACAAAGACCACTTGTAAGAGTAGCATTAGGTGGAATGGAAGATGTAAATGAACTAAGAGGACATAGAAGAACTTATGTTGGAGCAATGCCAGGAAGAATAGTAAAAGGTCTTTGTGATGCTAAAACTATGAACCCTGTTGTTGTATTAGATGAAATTGATAAACTTGGAGCAAATCATAGAGGTGACCCAACTGCTGTTATGCTTGAGGTTTTAGACCCAGAGCAAAACAACGAGTTTAGAGACCTTTATTTAAACTTTGCAATTGATTTATCACAATGTATCTTTGTAGCAACTGCAAATGATGCAAGAAGAATTCCAGCAGCATTAAGAGATAGAATGGAGTTTATTGAAATTTCTTCTTATACTCCAAATGAGAAATATCATATTGCAAAAGACTATTTAATTCCACAAGAGTTAGAAAAACATGGTCTTAAAAAAAGTGAAGTTTCATTATCTAAAACTACTATTGAAGCAATTATTTCAAAATATACAAGAGAAGCAGGTGTTAGAAATCTAAGACGTGTATTTGCAAAACTATTTAGAAAAACTGTTAAGATATTACTTAAAGATAAAGAGACTAAGAAAGTTTCTATTACAACTAAAAACTTAACAGAATTTTTAGAAAACCCTATTTTTGAAATAGACCCAGCTGAAAAGAAAAACTCTGTTGGAGTTACAAATGGTTTAGCTTGGACTGCTGTTGGTGGAGATGTTTTAAAAACAGAAGCTGTAAGACTTAGAGGAAAAGGTATTTTAAGTGTTACTGGAAATATGGGTGATGTAATGAAAGAATCATCTAGAATTTCTTACTCTGTTGTAAAACTTTTAATTGATAATAAAAAACTGAAAATAGATGATAATCTAATTCCTAAAACAGCAAAAGAGATAGAAGAAAAAACAAAAGTAGACCCAAGTGAAATCTATAAAAGATTTGATATCCACTTACACATTCCAGAAGGTGCTACACCAAAAGATGGACCAAGTGCTGGTATAACAATGGCTACAACTATTGCTTCTATTTTAAGTAATAAAGAAGTTAAATCCGATGTTGCTATGACAGGTGAGCTTACACTTACAGGTAAGGTTTTACCAATTGGTGGGTTAAAAGAGAAACTAATTGCAGCTCATAAAGCAAAAATGAAACTTGCATTAATTCCAAGAAAGAACTTCCAACGGGATTTAGATGATATTCCATTAGAAGTAAAAGAGAATATGGAAATCAAAGCAGTAGATACTATAGAAGATGTTTTAAAAGAGACTCTTATCTAAGTAAAATGAAGGTAAAAAGAACAAGACCTAATGATAGTATCATTATAAACAATCTTTTTACCTTTGCGACAATTGTTATGATTACAATAACAATTGTTCTATATAACACCTTTATTGTCGAACCACAAGAAAAAGAAGAAACCACAATTTCAAAAGTAGAAAAACTACCTTGTCAAAAAGAGACTCCCACTAAAGTAATTATTAAAAACCATGAACTAGTAAAAAAATCATATAAAGCAATTGAAAAGGGTTACTATAAAATAGAAGGCTCTTTTTTAAAACTTGAAGAAAACTCTAAAATTGAAGATATTATAAAACTTGCTGAAGTAGATAGTTATATTAAAAGCTTACTTAATATAAACCCTAAAGAAGATTTACAAAAGTATTTAAAGATAAAATATGAAATAATAGAGAGTTCCAAAGATAACTTAAATGCAGGAACAATAATAACATCATTTAGAATTAACTCAAAAGAGATATTTTTTATGCAAAGTGATTTTAAATTTATGTATAAAAATGCTATCAAAGAACGAGTTGATTGCTCAATAAAGGTATATAAAAACTATGTTCAGAACTAGATCTAATTTCACACTTACTAATATCACAATTGCAATAACAATTTTTATGTACCTAGTACAAACAAATATAAGCTATGGAGGTTTATATTTAGGTCTTAATATGTATTTTGTTGAAAGCAACTTTTATTGGCAACCTCTTACAACTATGTTTGCCCATGGAGGACTTGGTCACTTAGCTATGAATATGTTTGTTTTATATCAATTTGGAAATGCTATTGAAATGTATAGAGGGAAAAAAGAGTTTGTCATAGCATATTTTATAGCAGGACTTGCAACTTCTATTCTTAGCTTTTTATATATTTACTATTTAGATAATTTTGTAAACTTAGTTGGAGCATCTGGTGCTATTTGTGCACTTATGGGATATATAGCTTATATAGATAGATTTCAAAGAAAAGCAATAGTTACTTGGGTTTTAATTATCTCAGTAGCGCCTGTACTTATTGGTCTTCCAATTGCTTGGTATGCTCACTTTATTGGACTTGGAATTGGGTTTTTAATAGGAGCTATTAGGAAATAGTTATTGGAAATATTTTTTTGATATTTCCTCTACCTTTTTATCTTCTAATAACTTTTCAATAGCTTTATCTATTTTATCTACTTGTTTTATCAAATTTGATTTTTTTGATATTCCTATATAAAGATTAACTTCATTACCAGGTTTATATTCTGCTTTTGAAATAATATGATTAAAACCTAATCTACTAATATCATAATCAGCTTGACAATCTGTTCCAATTATCACATCAACTCTATTAAATGCTAACATTCTAACTAGTTCAAGTTCCGAAGAAACCACTTTCTTATTTAAAGTTTTATCTTCATCAAACTTTTTAAAATATGCAGAGTTGGTTACATATCCTATTTGATAATTTTTTAAATCGCTATAGCTTTTTATACTATTTCCAGCTTCATTAAGTACATAAAAAACAGTTGAGCATTTATAATAGGGTTTTTTTGAGTAGTAAATATACTCTTCTCTCTCTTTAGTTTTAGCTACACCTGAAATCAAATCAACAGTTCCTGCTTTCATATTAGCTAAACTTCTACTCCATGGATATCTTTTATAATCGATTTTTATATCTAACTCTTTTGATAGTAAAGATAAAAAGTCAAAATCAATTCCACGGTATTTATTATCTTCTGAGATTATTCTAAAAGGAGGCCAAGCATCTACAGGTACTTTTATACTATTTTCTTGGGCTAAACTTTTTACTGAAAAAATAGCTGAGACTAAAAGTATAAAACATAAGTTAAAAGTATTTAATAGTTTCATTGTTACATCCTTAAGACTATTATACTAATAATATCAATAGTAATGAAAATGTAACTTAATTATATCTCTTAATTTAAATTGATAAAAAAACTAACTGCATACATCACTATAGTAACAGCAGCAATTCCTATAACAATCTCTTTCATTTTAACAGTAGGATTTAGTGTTCCACAATATGGGCATTGTCTTTTTTTTGTTTCGATTTCTCTTTTACAATGTCTACATGGTTCAAGTTTTATAATAGATCCTTCATTTTTTGTAATTTTAACTATAAAAAGCTGTAAGTTTTATATAATACAATTTTTCCTTTTTTGTTACATTTTTGATATACTATATTTTCAGAAAAATATTATCTTAAGTTATATAACTATAAAATATTATGACTCTTAACGTTAAAAAAGGCATACAATGAATTTTGAAGATTTACAGATTATATCCATAGATGACAATGAAAATAACCTATTTTTAATTGAAGCTATTTGTGAAGAGATGAAGTTAAATGTAAAAAGTTTTTCAGAACCACTTGAAGCTTTAATGCATGTACTTCAAAATAGAGTTGATTTAATTGTAATTGACTATATGATGCCAAACCTTGATGGAATCGAATTTATAAAAGAGTTTAGAAGAAAAAACAAAAAAGTTCCTATTGTTATGGTAACTGCTGCAGGGGATGATGAGACAGTTCATAAAGAAGCCTTTGAAGCAGGAGTAAATGACTTTTTAAGTAAACCTGTAAACTCTGTTTTATTTAAAGCAAGAGTTACAAACCTTTTAACTAACTATCAAAATACTTTATTAATAGAAGATAGAGCCAAACTTTTAGAAGAAGAAGTAAAAAAAGCTACAGAAAACCTTATAGATAGAGAACATGAAACCCTATATATCTTAGGAAAAACAGCAGAATATAAAGACCCAGAAACAGCATCACATGTTGCTAGAGTTGCCCACTACTCAAAACTTATAGCAAAAGCCTGTGGCTTAGATGAAAAAGAGCAAGAAATCATTTTTTATGCAGCTCCATTTCATGACCTTGGAAAAATTGGAATTGAAGATAAGATTCTTTTAAAACCAGGAAAACTAGATAATGAAGAGTTTGATACTATGAAATGTCATGCTCAAATTGGTTATGAAATATTAAAAGACTCACAAAGTGAATTCTTAAGAGCAGGAGCTATTATCGCAATAAGTCACCATGAAAAGTATGATGGAAGTGGCTATCCAAAAGGTTTAAAAGCTGATGAAATTCATATTTATGGAAGAATTGTAGCTGTTGTTGATGTATTTGATGCTTTAACTTCTCATAGACCCTACAAAAAAGCTTGGTCATTTGATGATGCTTTAAATCTTTTAAAAGAAGAGAGTGGAAAACACTTTGACCCTAATATTGTAAATCTATTTATTGAAAATATAGAAGAAATAAAAGAAATATATAACTCATTTGGAGAATAAATGAAAAAAATTTTCAGTCCTTTTTTTAATCCATATATTGGACCTATTTTAGTAATAGGCTTAACTCTTATTTATCTTATAGTTTTTATTTTACCAGAGTTTTCAAATAAAAATAAAATGGATGAGATGACAAAACAATCTATTGAAATGGTAAATAATTTAAAAAAAATTAGAAGCTATTATACATCTCATGTAATAAAAGAAGTTAAAAACAATAGTGATATAGAAATAAACTATGAACATGATAATAAAAGAGGAGTAATTCCTTTACCAGCAACACTTCTTCATGATTTAAGTGAGCTTGTTACAAAAAAAGATATGCATATAAAAATGTATAGTAACTATCCTTTCCCTAATAGAAAAGATAGAGTTTTAAGTGATTTTGAAAAAGAGTCTTTACGATACTTAGTAAATAATCCAACAAATATCTATAAAAAAGCAGTAGATGAAAATGGTCAAAAAGTATTTAAAGTAGCAATTGCTGATATTTTTTATGACCAATCTTGTGTTTCATGTCACAATACAAGAGCTGACACTCCAAAAAATAATTGGAAACTAGGTGACGTTAGAGGAGTTATTCAAGTTTCAATACCTATTGAAGACAATTTCTTACTGACAAGTAAACAAATTATTCTTACTATGTCTGCTTTAGTTGGTATTATATTTATCTTGGGAGTTCACTACACAGTTATCTCAATTGAGAGACAAAAAGAACATAAAAATGCTAGAAGAAAACTTGAAGAAAAGGTAGAAGATAGAACACAAACTCTACAAAATACAGTTAAACTACTAAACCAATATAAAAAAGCTGTTGACTCTAGTGCTATTGTTTCTAAAACTGATAAAAGGGGCATTATTACTTATGTAAATGATGAATTTATAAAAGTTTCTCAATACAAAGAAGAAGAGCTTATTGGAAAAAGTCACAATATCGTAAGACATGAAGATATGCCAAGTGAAATCTTTGAAGATTTATGGAAAACAATCTGCGCTAAAAAGATTTGGAAAGGTCAAATTAAAAACAAAGCAAAAGATGGCAGTGCATATCATGTAGCTTCTACTATTGTGCCTATTTTAAACTACAATGATGAAATAGAGGAGTTCTTAGCTATAAGATTAGATGTTACGGATATTGTTCATGCCCAACAAAAAGCGCAAAAGGCGGATGAGGCGAAGTCGACGTTCTTGGCAAATATGAGTCATGAAATAAGAACACCACTAAATGCAATAATTGGTTTCTCTGATATTCTTAGTAATTCAAGTGAATTAAAAAGTGATAATAAAAAACAAGCACAAATTATTCAAA
>NZ_PDJU01000016.1 GCF_004116455.1 Arcobacter sp. F155 | reverse complement strand
TTCAGCATTAGGTTATGACAAGCCAATGAATGTTTATTTAAATCAGATGAAAAATGTTGCATAACGATACAGAGATAGGTGGAATTTAAATTACGAAATAGTTGTCTTGACTTTTAGTGGCATTATAAACTAATTGAGTCATTAAAAGAGTTTGAATTTCCACAAGAGTTTGAAAAGATATCTCATATCATAAAAGAACTTCTTGAAACAAAAGAATACAAAGATGAAAAGATACAAATAGAACTTTTCATAGGTGATGCAAGAAAATACATAAAAACACTTGATAATCTAGATATAGTATACCAAGATGCTTTTAGCTCTGAAGTTAATGGTGAGCTTTGGACAGTTGAGTACTTCACTGAGCTATTTTCTATAACAAATGAAAATGCAGTGGTAACCACTTATTCAATAGCAAGCAATGTAAGACTATCTTTATATGAAGCTGGTTTTGAGATTTATGAAGTAAATCCTACTGGAAAAATGAAACAAACAATTGCAATTAAAAATAAAAAAGATATGGAAGCTAAGTATATTGATATGCAGTTAAAACAGGAAAGAAATAAAGAGCTAAAAGCCCTTTATGATTAATCTTCTACAAGATTATCTAAGATATATCTTTCTAAATCTTTTTTAGAAATTTCTTCTTTGATAGCTTGCTCATAGATTTCTTCGATTTTTTGATTATACTCTTCATATGAGAAGTATGGAAATCTAAGTCTCCATGATTTCTTGATTTGTCTTTTTGTAATTTCATCTCTAAGTCTAGCTCTAAAAAAATTAAAACCAATAAAAATCACAGCTGTAATAACCATCGCCCCTAAGATAGAGATATGAGGGTCAATATTTGCTAAGGGTTTATGTAATATTGCAGAAATAGGCACAATAATTGCTAATACAATCATAATATACATAAAATAAGCTCGTCCAAGTTTTAATCTAAAACCTAATCTTGCTGGGTCTACATGCATACCTTCATTGTACTGTCTATTTGCATCTAGTAAATCTCTTAATAAAATCGGTTGTTTTGATAAAATATAAACAAAGTCTAATACTCTATCTTTAATCGTTTTTTCTCTATGAGGCATTTGTTTTCCTATTTTATAATTGAAATCATTTTATCTAAGATTTCTTTATATTATACATTGTAGTAATTTGCTTTATGGTGAGGCACTACAATTGCACACGTTGATTGTTCTGGATGAATTTGGAATGTCTCACTTAGTTCTATTCCAAACTCTTCTGGTTTTAATAAATCAAACATATCTCTACTTTGTTCTAAATCAGGACAAGCTGCATATCCAGGAGAGTATCTACAACCTATATACTGTTTCATTTGAACATCATGTAAAGTATTTCCTTCTTTTGGAACAATATCAAGGTCAAGTCTTACTTGCTTGTGTAAAACCTCTGCTAAGGCTTCTGCTAACTCAACACCTAATCCATGTACTTGATAATACTCTGTAAACTTACTATCTTTATAAAGTTCTGCTTCATAAGGACTAAGCTTTAATCCTGCACTTGCAAAAGTAAAGGCAACTACATCAAGTCTATCATTTGCAAAGAAATCAGCTATACATCTATGAGGTTTCTTTCTTTGTCTTGGGAACTCCATTACTTTTATTGCTTTTTCTAATGGTGGTATATTTTTTGCTTCTTCTTCTGAATGGAAAGCATACTCTTCAGAGAAAATATATAGTTTATTACCCTTTGAAATACAAGGATAATAAGCATAAATAGCAATTGGGTCAAAAAGTTCTTTTTCAATAAACTCTTCTTTTAATCTCTCATAAATAGGTTCAACCACATTTTTTTCATGGTCTAAGAACTTCTCTTTTGATTGTTTTGCTCTTTTATATCCCCATCTTTGTCTAAATAAAACTCTATGGTTAATCCATTTAAATACTAAATCTTTATCAATAGCTTTATTATCTAAAGCAACTCTTCCCCAAAGTGGAGGGAATGTAAATTGCCCTGCTTCTGGAAGAACGATATCTTCTTCATTGATAACTACTTCTTTTTCTTCTTTTCTAGCAATCTCTTCTTCATCAACTAAATCAGCAGCAAGTGCCGTATTTTCTAAGTCCCCCTCTTCAATTCTTTGCATTGATACAACACCATCAAAAGCATCTCTACAATAGAAAATTGGACCATCATAGATTGATCTACAATAATCATTTACAAAACCTTTTGTAAGTGCAGCTCCACCAAGAAGTACAGGAATATCTATACCTTGCTTTTGTAGCTCTTCAAGGTTTTCTTTCATAACAGCAGTTGATTTTACAAGTAAACCACTCATACCTATTGCTTGAGCTTTGTGTTCTTTAACAGCTATGATAAAGTCATTTAAATCAGCTTTGATACCAATATTGATTACTTTAAATCCATTATTTGAAAGAATAATATCAACTAAGTTTTTACCAACATCATGAACATCACCTTTTACAGTTCCAAGTACTAATACTGTCTCACTTGCTTTCTCTTCTTTTGGTAAATATGGGTTTAAAGCATCAACTGTTGCTTTCATAGTCTCTGCACTTTGAAGTACAAATGGTAACTGCATTTGACCCGAACCAAACAGTTCCCCAATAACTTTCATTCCATCAATTAGCCATTCATTTACTATAATTTCTGGGTTTACTTCATGTCTTAACTCTTCAACTAGTGGTAACATTCTATCTTTATCACCATCTAAAAGAAGCTTTTTAACTTTGTCAATTGGTTCTAGTTTTTGATACTCTTCATCACTTTGCTCTTCCATATCACCAACATTTGCAAAGTGCTCGATAAACTTAAATAGTGGGTCACCATCTTCTTGATTATTGAAGATTAAATCATCACAAGCTTTTCTATCTTCATCAGAGATTTTATTTAGTGGTAAGATGTGTTTAACATTTACAATAGCAGATGTTAAACCAGCTTTTACACAATGGTCAAGATAAATAGAGTTTAAATATACTCTTGCTTTTTGGTCAAGTCCAAATGAAATATTAGAAAGTCCAAGAGTAGTTCCCACTTCTGGGTGTCTTATTTGGAACTCTTTAATTGCTTCAAGAGTTTCAATACCTGCAGTTCTATACTCATCATCCCCTGAACCAATAGTAAATGTAAGCATATCAAATACTAAATCATCAGGTTTAAATCCATGTCTATTTACACATAAATCATAGATTCTTTCTGCTACTTCAAGTTTTCTCTCAAAGCTTTTTGCCATACCAATTTCATCAATTACAAGACAAACAAGTGCTGCACCAAATTTCTTAGCTAAAGAACAAACAGCATCAAACTTCTCTTCCCCATCTTCTAGGTTTACTGAGTTGATAATACATCTTCCACCAATTTGTTTTAAAGCAGCTTCAAGTGCTGGAACTTGTGTTGAGTCAGGCATTAAAGGAAGTGAAACTTTTTGAGAATATAAAGATACTACTTTATCCATATCTCCTGTTTCATCCCTACCTGCAAATCCAACAGAAACATCAATAACATGAGCTCCAGCTCTTACTTGTTGTTGACCTACTGATAAAGTACCTTCATAATCATTTGCTTTAAGAAGTTCTCTAAAGGCTTTAGAACCAGTTGCATTAGATCTTTCACCAATTAAAAGTGGTGCGGGGTCTTGCTTTAAAGGAACTGTATTAAAAAGTGATGCTAAAGAGGCTTTTAAAAATCCACTTGGTTTTTTAGGAACTATTCCTTCTACTGATTTTACTAAAGCTTCAATATGCTCAGGAGTTGTACCGCAACAACCACCTAAGAAAGATACTCCATTAAAATCTAAAAACTCTTTTGTTAGTTCTGTAAACTCTTTTGGTTGCATTGGATAATAAGTTTGTCCACCTCTATTTTGAGGAAGACCTGCATTTGAGTGAACAGAAATTGGGAACTTACATACTTCACTTAAAGTTTTTACATGCTTATGTACTTGTTTTGGTCCAGTACCACAGTTAAATCCTAAAGATAAAATATTAAATGGCTCCATAATAGCTGCAATTGTCATCGCATCTGTTCCAATAAGCATAGTACCACTAAGCTCAATTGTTACAGATACCATAATAGGAGTTTCTGGTGCTACTGCTTTAAGAGCATGAAGTCCAGCTTTGATTTGTAAAGGGTCTTGGCAAGTTTCAAGTAAGAACACATCTGTTCCACCATCAACTAAACCTTGTGCCATGATTTTATAACCTTCAAACATCTCATCATATGTGATATGCCCTAAAGAAGGAAGCTTTGTTCCAGGCCCAATAGAACCTAATACAAATCTTGGTTTTTCAGGAGTTGAATACTTATCACAAGACTTTTTAACAAGCTCGGCACCAAGACGTGAAAGCTCATATGAAGTTTGTGGAATATCATACTCATCTAAAACCCATGGCATAGAACCAAAAGTATTTGTAGTAATAAAGTCAGCTCCAGATTCAGCATATGCATCATGGATACCTTCTAAAACATGAGGTGCAGTTAAATTTAAAAGCTCATTACAACCTTCTAAATTAATCCCTTCATGTAACCAGTACTCATCTTTGATATCTGCTATTTGAAGTTGTGTCCCCATAGCTCCATCAATAATTATAACTTTTTCTTCTATTAGTTTTTTTATGTCTATCATTTTTTCTTATTATCTTTGTTTTTTTGGTTTATAAATAGTAGATAGTGTATTTAAATTATGGTTAAAAAGTTGTTAAGCAATAAAAGTAAAAAAGAAATGCAACTTAGTTGTAAAAAAGTAGAGCAGAGCCCTACTTTCTTAGTTTTAGAATTTGTAATTTAGACTTAAACTAAATACTCTTGGCTCTCCTGATGATATATGTCCCCATTGAGAAGCACCTTCATAATAAGCTTTATTTGTCACATTATCCACATCAAACATAACAGTTAAATCATTTCCATTATATTTAGTTTCATACTTTAATCCCATATCCCATCTTGTCCAAGAAGGAAGTTTTACAGTTGAACCATCTCTTACATATTGTTCATCACTATAAATTAAATAGTTTCCAAAAGATAAGCCTTTTACAAAAGGAATATCAACATCAAGCCCTATATTTGCTAAAAGCTCTGGAGCACCACCTACCTCATCATTTGCATAAGTTTGTTCAGTCTCTTTAATTTTTGTTTTCATATATGTTAATGCAGAAGAGAATCTAACTGTCTCAGTTAATTTTCCAAAAGCAGAAATCTCAATACCTCTATGTTGCAACTTCATAGTTGAAGCATAAGTATTATCAGCTCCTGATTCACCTTTCTTTCTTTCCATATCAAATAAAGCTAAAGAGTAATCAATATTATTGTAGTTATATTTTGCACCTACTTCTATTTGAGTTGTCTTATATGGCTTTAAAGATTCACCTTCATTAGTACTTCCAGAAGGAGCATTTTGTCCTGCACTTAAGCCTTGTGAATAGCTTGCATATAAACTTAAATCATCAAGAGGTTTATAAACAAGTCCAACAAAAGGAGAAAGCCTTGAATCATCATAATGGCTTGTTTTATCACCAGAAGTATTGTAATTTATAGATTCTACATTTTGATATCTTCCTCCAAAAGTAAATCTAATATCTTCTGCTTCATTTGAAATAGTATCTGAGATAGCAAAAGACTCTAAAATAGTATCTGTTCTTTTTTCATCGGGTAAAGTTAAATCAACTTTTGAAATCTTTGTAGGATTATAAATATTACTATCATAATTTGTTGAATCTGTATTTACTCTAGTTTTAACTTTTCCCTCATAAGAAGATGCATCAAAATTAATTCTATGATTTAAACTTCCTGTTTTAAATGATGTGTTTGCTTTTATTCCATATGTAAACCTTGAAACATCAAATGTCCCTTTACTAAACTTTGTTTTTACATCACCATTTGAGTTTTGAAGTACTGCTCCTTTTTGAAATAATCTATCCACATCAGATTGACCACCACCTAAATAAAAACCAACTTGAGTATCTTCGTTAAAAAAGTAATCAAACTTATATAAAGCTAGATTTTCATCCGCCTTTGAGTATTCCCAATCTTGAGCTAAGTTAAAATCATTATCAGGTGCACTTGCTAAATCTACTCCATCAGCTATATACAATCTTCTAAAAGGAGCATCAATATTTTCAAAAGTTGAAATATAATCTAAACTTGTAATAAAGTTATCAGCTATATAGTCAAGACTTAAAGACCCACTAAATGCTTCACTCTCTAAATTATCAATTACTGAGTCACCGTTGTCATAGGCTAAATTTAGCCTTGCACCAAATTGCTTATCTTCTCCAAATCTTCTTGAGATATCAGTTGCAATTCCTGGTCTTGAATCATTTGTATATCTTAACTCAATCTCATTTGAGTCTTTATATGCTCTTTTAGGAACTAAGTTTATAGCTCCACCTGTATTTCCTTTTGGAGACATCCCAAAAAGAATTGTACTTGGTCCTTTTACTACAGATACTGCATCAAAAAGATCAGTGGGCACTTTGTAGTTTGGAGCCACACCATATATACCATCAAAAGCATATTCCCCTTGATTCCAATCTCCTAAAGGAACACCTCTTAAATAAAATGATTCAGCATTATCTCCATATGCTCCTGAGCTTCGTACAGAAGAGTCTTGTGTAATCAAATCACTTAATTGTCTAGCTTGATTATTTTTAATACTATCTTTAGTAAAAGTAACCACTGACAGTGGAACATCTTTTATATTTGACTCACCAAATAATCCTAAATTTGCATCACTTGAAAAATTTTTATTAGCCATTTTAGTTTGTAGGCTTTCAGTTACATTTACTTCACCTAGATTATCAGACTCTTTTGAAGAGGTGTTACTCTTTTTTTCTTTGATGATAATTGTATTTTTATTTAAAACTGCTTCTAAACCTGTTCCTACTAGAAGTTCTTCTAATGCTTTTTCTAACTCTTTTATCTTTATAGTATTCAACTTTTAGTTTAGATTTTACGTCTAAATCTATCAAAGAGTTATCCTCTAATGCAATATTTAATATCTTTTCATTTTTACTAATAAACTCTTTAGAAAAGAGTACTCTATTACTCTCTTGCAAAAAGAAAAATGATAAAAATACTAAGGCTACTATAGATGCAGCAAGATATTTACTTTTTTGAAATATATTTATTTTTTTATGCTTTTCATTAAACTCAATACAAAGCTCATCTATAAACTTATCATCTAAACTTTTACAGTCAAAAAGAAGCTTTTTATTTTCATCATATGATTTTTTGTGGGTTTTATTTTCCAACCAGACCTTTAAATCATTTTCCTCTTTTTTATTTAAGCCTTCTTTCTCTTTTATTATCCAAGCTATTGCTTTTTTATCTATCTCTTCTAATAAATCCATTAATACTCTTTCTTCATTTGTTCTTTTATCTTCAATGTTGCTCTTGTTATATTTTTTTCTACAGCATTTACACTTATTCCCATGATTTCAGAAATCTCTTTTCGTGTAAGCCCTTTATAAACGTGTAAAACAAAAGCCTGTTTGTTTCTCTTTGAAAGAGTACTAATACATTTTTTTAATTTTTGTTCTCTTTTTTCATCACTTAAAATTTCTTCTGGACACTCTTTTTTAGGGATTGAATATTGTTCTTCTTCGAAACTTGTATAGGATATTTTTTTATTTTTTCTAGCCTTATCTATCACAAGACTATAAGCTATTTTATATAGATATGCTTTTTGAATAGTAGTCTTTTCAGCTTTTTTATCTATCTCTAAAGCTTTAGCATAGGTTTCTTGAGTAAGATCCCTTGCTAAATCTTTATCTTTTGTAAGTCTTAGTAAATAGTAAGAGATCTCTTTATAATACTCTAACATTCAAACTCTTTAAACTAAAACTTACTCTTTTATATCAAAAGTTAATGTTGCAACATTTATCTCTTTATCGCATTTTGTATTATCTTTTAACTCTTTTTCTACTTCTACTTTTACTAACCACTTACCTGCTTTAAGTGGCAATATTTCCGTAACTCCTCTTAAGTCAGTTCTTCCATAATAAGCATATTTGCCTTTTAAATATCCTTCTAAAGTTGCCTTAACTACTGATACTTTTAAAGGTCTGTTTTTAAATAAAACTTTTACCTTAAAAGGTTCTCCTACTTTGTAATCTTTTGGATTAGATAAAGGTATTATTTCTAATTTATGTCCAATAGGTTTTGTAATAATATCACTATATTTATTCCCTATAGAAAATACATTTTTAGCTTCTAAGTGTGCTTTTTCACAATATGTTGCTTTTGTAGAAATCTCATCTTTTGCTTTACCTTTAAACCACTTGAAGTTTTCATCTTTTGTCCAGTAAGTTGGTTTATAAACCCCTGATAAAATATATGAGCCATTTTCAAGTTTTTGATTTAATTCATAATTATAGTTAGCACTAGAACTTCTTTTTAATTCAAGGGTCTTTTTTTCACCTGTTATTTTTAAAGCTTCAAAAATATCTACTCTATCTTCTGCTATTTTTTCTAGCTTTGGAAAGTCGTGACCATATCCAATGTTAAAAGAAGGTGTTGTATTGTTTTGTGAGTCTACCCAAAATTCATGGGCACTTAAACTTGTAACTGCAAGAAAAATAAACCCTATTAGAACTTTTTTAATATTCATAACTATTTCCTTATTGATAATAATTTTCATAATTGTAGTTATTAAATATTAAATTTTTTATTAAAGCTAAAGGGTTTATTATAAATTTTTAATTATCAGAAAGTAAAACTCTTATAACACTAGCTTCACCTTGATGACCTTTTCCTTCATCTAAAATAGTGATTTGCTCTTTTATATCTGCATCTGAAAAAGCATAATGGTTTTTAAAATCTTCTACTTTGTATAAAAGTTTTTCATCCTTTGGTCCACCACTTGAAAAGTTTAACTGATTTACAGAGAAAAACTCTCCTACAAATACACCTCCAGAAGCTAATGACTCATCAATATTTTCAAACAGTTTTGCTCTATCTTCTTCGTACATATGTAAATAAGAAGCGACTATTGCATCATATTTTTCTTCAGCTTCCCACTCATTTAAGTCTAGACACATAGTCTTGATATTTAAGCCCTCTTCTTTTGCTCTTTGCTCTAATTTTGAAAGACCAATATCAGAAGCATCAATTGCAGTTACATCAAAACCTCTTTTGGCTAAGAAAATTGCATTTCTACCTTCCCCTTCACCTAAACATAAAATCTTTCCAGCTCTTTTAAAAAGTTTTACTTTACTTGCTATAAAACTGTTTGGCTTTAATCCATAAAGATATCCATCTCTTGAAAATTTACTGTTCCAAAACTCTTGTTGAGACATATAACATTACCTTTAATTTTTTATTTGGATAATATCAAATTAAAAAGAAAATATTCTTAAAAAAACTCCATGTTAAATTCACATTAGTTTAATATAATTATTAGTTGTAGAGGTAAAAACAATCATTCACTTTAATTTAAAGCAAGCTTGGATAAACTATCAGACAAAAATCAAAAAGTAACTTGAAAACAATTACTTTATTTATAGGGATGGATAAATGACAGAAGCAAAATACATCTGGATGGATGGGAAATTTGTTGATTGGCATGACGCAAAAGTTCATGTATTAAGTCACACATTGCATTATGGGAATGGTGCAATTGAAGGTACTAAAGCTTATAAAACACATGATGGAAGATGTGCTATCTTTAAACTAGAAGAGCACACTAAAAGATTAATTAACTCTTCTAAAATGACTCTTATTGATGTTCCTTTTTCTGCAGATGAGTTAAATGATGCTCAAGTTGAACTATTACAAAAAAATGAATTATTTGAGGGAGCATACATTAGACCACTAGTTTATCTAGGTTACGGTGTTATGGGTCTGTATCATAAAGATGCACCTGTAAATGTTTCTGTTTCTGCATGGGAATGGGGAGCATACTTAGGAGAAGAAGGTCTTAAAAAAGGTGTTAGAGTTAAAATCGCATCTATGACTAGAAACTCAAATACTTCTGGTATGGGAAAAGCAAAGGCTGTTGCTAACTACTTAAACTCTCAAATGGCAAAATTTGAAGCAGTTGAAGCTGGTTATGACGAAGCTTTATTAAGAGATGACCAAGGTTATATTGCTGAAGCATCTGGTGCTTGTTTCTTTATCGTAAGAGATGGTGTTATTATTACTCCTCCAAATGATAACTCATTAGAGTCTATTACTCAAGCTACAGTTATTGATTTAGCTGAAGACTTAGGGTATACAGTTGTAAGAAGAAGACTTACAAGAGAAGAAGTTTATATCGCAGATGAAGCTTTCTTTACAGGAACTGCTGTTGAAGTAACTCCTATTAGAGAAATTGATTGTAGAATTATTGGAGCTGGTGAAAGAGGTCCAATTACTGAAGCCTTACAGACTGCTTACTTTGACGCTGTTCAAGGTAAGAATGAAAAGTATGAAAAGTATTTAACTTATATTAACTAAAACAAAAAAGGGTAATTTATGCCAATAGATAACGACTATTTTAAAAATAGACAACAACAAAATAAGGGTAACAACTCTAATAACGGTGGAGGTGGTAACTACCAACCTCCTTTTGAGCCACCTGAGTTTTTTAAAAACTTTGGTAAAAAAGCTGGTCTAATTTACGCAGTTATTATCATCTTAGCTGCACTATTTATTTTTAAACCATTTGTAATTATTGAATCTGGTCAAGTAGGTATCAAAGTTACAACAGGTAAATATGAAGATAGACCATTAAATCCTGGTTTCCACTTATATATTCCAGTATTCCAAAAGGTTATTGTAGTTGATACAAAAGTAAGACTTATTAACTATGCATCTGTTGAAACAAGTGGTAGTGCAGGTTTTGACCAAAGTATCAAATTAAACCCAGCAATTAATATTCTTGATGCAAGAGGTTTACCAGTTTCAATTGAATTAACAACTCAATATAGACTTACAGCAGCAGGAGCACCAGTTACTATTGCAACTTGGGGACCAGCATGGGAAGATAAAATCGTTAACCCAGTTGTTAGAAATATTGTAAGAAACGTTGTTGGTGGATTTAACGCAGAAGAACTTCCAACAAGAAGAAATGAAATTGCAACTTTAATTGAAAATGGAATTAGAACTCAAATTGAGTCTTTAGAAGGTACTCCTGTAACAGTTGAGTCTGTTCAATTAAGAGAAATCGTTCTTCCTACAAAAATTAAAGAGCAAATCGAGAGAGTTCAAATTGCTAACCAAGAATCTGAAAGAGTAAGATATGAAGTTTTAAGAGCTAAGCAAGAAGCTGAGAAAAAAGCTGCACTTGCAAAGGGTGAGGCTGACAAAAACAGAATTGAAGCACAAGGTAGAGCAGATGCTGTAACTATTGAAGCAAAAGCGCAAGCTGCTGCAAATAAAGCAATTGCTAAATCATTAACTCCAAACTTACTTCATATGCAACAAATTGAAGTTCAAGGTAAATTTAACGAAGCTCTTAGAGAAAACAAAGATGCTAAGATTTTCTTAACACCTGGTGGTTCAACTCCAAATATCTGGGTTGACACTAAAGATAAGTCAAGAGATAGCGCAATTAATAAATAAAAGGAAATAAGAAGTATTTTTACTTCTTATTTTGAACAAACATGAAATATATATTATTATTAGGTTTACTTTTTCTAGCTTTAAAAGCTGAAAATAATGTAGACTACTCAAATATAGAAATAAAAAAAGAACTTAATACAGAACTTCCAAAAGAGAATAACTACTATCAAAACAACTCAAATGTATATGAAGAAGTTAAAAATAAAATAGATAATGCTCCCAAAGTAAAAAAAGGAATCATTACTTATAAGAATAATTCAAAACCTACTAATGAACCTATTGATCCTTCAAAAGAAGAAGATATCAATATAAAAAGTAATTTTGATATAAATAATGAAACAAAATCTATAGATAAAATAGAAGTTGAGCTTGGTAAAAAGTTTTAATATTTAGTGACAAAAAAGGGAAAATGAGTATGGTAGATAAAATAGATTGGCAAAAGATGGATGGATTAATTCCTGTTATTACACAAGATGCAACTAGTAATGAAGTACTAATGCTTGCATATATGAATGAAGAAGCATTAAAACTAACACTTGAAACAAAACAAGCTCATTACTTTAGTAGAAGTAAACAAAGACTATGGAAAAAGGGTGAAAGCTCTGGACATACACAAGAAGTTGTTTCTACAATGGTTGATTGTGATAATGATACTATTTTATTGAAAGTAAACCAAAATGGTGTTGCTTGCCATACAGGAAGAAAATCATGTTTCTTTACTGATTTAGAAAATGATGAAATTAAACTTGATGTAGAAGTAAATACTACAAATGCCTATGGTGTAATTGATACTCTATACCATGTAATTGAATCAAGAAAAAATGATGACCCTTCAAAATCATATACTGCAAAACTTTTACAAGGTAAAGAGAACTCTATGCTTAAAAAGATTGTAGAAGAAGCAGGTGAATTTACATTTGCTGTTAAAGATAATGATGAAGAAGAGATTATCTATGAAGCAGCTGATTTACTATATCATAGTTTAGTTGCCCTTTCAAGTAAAGGAATTAATCCAGATAGAGTAAAACAAGAGCTTTCTAGAAGATTTGGATTATCTGGAATTGAAGAAAAAAACTCAAGAGAAAACTAGCCTAAGCTAAAAGCTAGGCTTTCTTCTCTTTCTTTCTAATAAAGTGTTTTACCACAAAACTAGCTCCCATAAAAGCTAATAAACCAACTACAACAAATATAAAAATCTCAGTTAAAAACATTTCTTAGCTCCTTTTGTCTTTATTTATAGTTTATAATAATTTTTCAGTAAATTAAAAACTTCTTATGCTAATTTATTCTTTTCTTTGTAATAAATTAAAAAAAGTAACAATGCTAAGCCACTTGCACTAAAAACAGAATAATCAAATGCTACTTTTATACTAGAAGTAAAACTCATAGCCAATGCAAATAATAAAAGCATAATAAAGCTTATAAAAGAGCTTTCCTTTAAATATATACCAAAGATAAGAAAAAGAGCTAAAATGATTTCTAATGCTGTTACAACATATGCAAGAGAAGGAATCAAAGAGTCAAATAAAAATGGATTTAAATAAGCTACATATTCAATAAAAGATTGAAAATCTCCCCAAGCAATTCCCTCTTCTCCTACACTTCCCCAGAAACCAAATCTATCCGCTACTGCTGATAAAAAACTAAAAGCTAAAAATAGTCTTGCATAGAGTAAAATAAGTTTTTCATTTAGTAATAAATTCATAAATATCCTTTTTTATGAATTCTAGTAAAAAGAGTATATTTTTAATTGTAAAAAAACGACTAGGCTTTATACTTTTTGTAGTTAAGCTCTTTTGCCATTTGAAGTTTATTTGAGTAATAGTTTTTTGGTGTTTCACTCATAAAAGATTTAAACTCTTTGATAAAATGTGCTTGATCAAAAAAACCATTATCATAAGCTGTATTAGTTAAGGTATCCACTTTTAATGAACTTATTTTATCCCTTGTATTTCGAAGCCTTATTATTCGAATAAAAAGTTTTACAGTTAGTCCTAATTCTTTTTTAAATATTCTTTCAATTTGTCTTACAGAAATATCAAAATACGAACTTAACTCTTCAACTGAAATATCACCTTTTCTTTTATTTATTAAATCAATAATTTCAAAAGTATATTTTGAGTTTTCTTTTTTTGATAAAGCTAATCTTTCTAATAAAAACTCATCACATAGTTTAACTCTTTGTTCTTCACATATTTTTTGCTTCTCAAAAAGTTCCATAAAATTCCAAAAAGAGTCTTTATAATCTATATTTCTATCTTGAAAACTAGAAAGCTCCTCATCAAAAAATCTATATGCTCCTGCTGGATTAAACCTAATACCAAAGGCTTCAATCTTATTGTTAAAATTCATGATTGTTGGAGATTTCGTTTGCCCCATTAAGGTTACTGTTGAACTACACAGCATTTGCTTTTGATTTACTTCCAAGAAGAATGGATTTGCAAAATTTATTACAAATCCTAAACTCCCGTCAGTTAGTATTTTCAAGCTTCTTTTTTCACTAAGATTTGCTTCTATTTTCCAATAGTTTAAAATATAAGGCTTTAGTTTTTCACATGGTTCATAAAGTTTAAAACCTATTTCATCTAACTCTTTATTAAAATATGCCACTAGTTTTCTAATACCTTTTCTTTTACTTCTTGAATATAAGATTGAAGTCTTTCTTCTTCAATATCACCATAACCTAAACCATAGATAAATGAAGGTTCTATTTTTTTTGTACCTAACATTTCCATTGTATAAAAATATGAGTTTAAACACTCTTTCACACTCAATCTATCTTCACCATAAAATGATTCCTCTTTTGCTCCCATTGAAACAAGAGTTTGAAACTTTTTACCTTTTAAAGCTAAGGCTTCAAAGTCACCTTTTTCATTTATGATATAAGAATAACCATACTCTAAAACAGAATCAACCCATCTTTTTAATAGTGCTGGTGCACTATACCAATACATTGGAAATTGAAATACAATTTTTGAGATATTTTTTAAGTCTTCTTGCTCTTTTTTAACATCAATATTATAGTCAGGATATAGTTCATTTAAATCTTTATAAAGAACATTTTCTTCACAGCTTAGTTCTTCTTTGATTCTTTTATTTACAAGAGATTTTTCTAAATCATCATGGGCTAGTAGTACAAGTATTTTTTTCATATAAACTCCTTTTTTAAGAAGTATATAAAAAAGGGAAATTAATTAATTGTATAAAAACGACAAGAAAGAATAAAAAGAGCAAAAGCTCTTTTTATTTAGTGACAACCACAACCAGTTCCACATCCACCAGATGAAGACTCTTGTTTTTGCTCAGTTTGAGAAGCTGCTGCACCACTTGTAGAACAAGCAGATACACCATTTGTAGTTGGTTGAATAGAAGCATTTTCTGCTTTATCTTCATTTTCATCTACAAAGTTAATTAGTTTTTCTGCAGCTATCATATATCTTTTTGCTGATTCAGATTCAGGATTGAAGTAAACTACTGGTTTACCAGCATCTCCACCTTCTCTAATTGCAGGTTCAATTGGAAGTAATCCTAATACCTGCGTATTATATTGGTCTGCTAAATCTTCACAAGTTCCTTGTCCGAAGATATCAGATTCTGTATTACATGAAGGACAAATAAATCCACTCATATTTTCAACAATTCCACCAATAGGAATATGAAGTTTTTGGAACATATCTAAAGATCTTCTTGAATCATCAAGTGCTACATGTTGAGGAGTAGTAACATTAATACCACATGTTACAGGTACACTTTGAGCAAGAGTTAATTGTGCATCACCAGTTCCTGGAGGCATATCAATAAATAAGATGTCTAAATCTTCCCAAAGGATATCTCTTAATAGTTGTTGAATAGCCTTCATAATCATAGCCCCTCTCCAAATTAGAGATTGACCTTCTTCCATTAAAGAACCCATTGACATTACAGCAACACCAAAGGCATTAAAAGGTTTAGCTTTATTTCCAACTACCTCAACTTCAAGTCCATTTACACCCATCATTCTAGGAATATTTGGTCCATAAATATCAGCATCTAAGATACCAACTTTTTTACCTTGCATTGCAGCTGCAATTGCTAAGTTTACAGTAGTAGTTGATTTACCAACTCCACCTTTTCCTGAACTTACCATTACAAAGTTTTTGATTTGTGGAGCGATATTACTTCCACTTGTACTATTACTTTGTTGTTTTGGAGCTTCTGGCTTAGAAATTTTTAAATTTACATTTGTAACACCAATTGCACTTAAAACTTTTGAAATATCTTCTTCTAGTTTAGAAGAAACATCTTCTGCACTTGAAGTAATATCTAAAAGTATTGTACAGGCATCATCAGCATCAACTTGAATATCTTTTACGAAACCAAAATCAACAATTGATTTTTGGAAACCTGGATATATAACTTTTGATAACTCTGCTTTTATATCAGCTATATTTGCCATATATTTTCCTTATAAATAGCCCCTATTTTTAGGAACCTTATTTTTTATTTCTTAAATTTTCACGATATTATATTTCAAATAGGATAATTTTTGTCTTAATTGAAATCATTAATAAAAAAAGGTCAAGTAAAAAAAACTTGACCTTTTTTATATCTCATATTTTATTAAAAAATACTAAGCTGTAGCAGTCGCTTCAATCTTATCACCATGATCTTTTACAATCTTTTGTGTGATTTTATATGAACAAAACTTTGGTCCACACATTGAGCAGAACTCTGCTTCTTTAAATACATCTTGAGGAAGAGTTTCATCATGATACTCTTTTGCTCTTTCAGGGTCTAAACATAATTCAAACTGTTTATTCCAATCAAAGGCATATCTTGCATCTGACATTTCATCATCAATATCTCTTGCACCTTTTCTTCCTCTTGCAATATCAGCAGAGTGAGCTGCAATCTTATATGCGATAATACCTTCTCTTACATCATTTGCATTTGGTAATCCTAAGTGTTCTTTCGGAGTTACATAACAAAGCATACTAGCTCCATGCCATCCACCAACAGCTGCACCAATTGCAGAAGAGATGTGGTCATAACCAGCAGCAATATCAGTTGTAAGTGGTCCTAAGATATAGAAAGGTGCCTCATGACAATACTCTCTTTCAAGTTTCATATTTCTTTCAATTTGATTTAATGGAACGTGACCTGGTCCTTCAATCATAACTTGAACATCTTTTTCCCAAGCTCTAAGCGTTAATTCACCTAAAATCTTTAATTCTGATAATTGTGCTTCATCTGATGCATCTGCAAGACACCCTGGTCTTAAAGAGTCACCTAAAGATAAAGATACATCATATCTTCTACAAATATCTAAAATATCATCAAATGCATCATAGAATGGATTTTCTTTATGGTAGTGCATCATCCATGCAGCCATTAAAGAACCACCTCTTGAAACGATTCCCATTTTTCTTTTTGCAATATGTGGCATAAACTGTAAAAGGAAACCAGCATGAATTGTAAAGTATGAAACACCTTGTTGTGCTTGTTTTTCTAAAACATCTAACATAACATCAATAGATAAATCTTCAATTTTATCTTTTACATCATGTAAGATTTGATAAATTGGTACTGTACCAATTGGAACTGTTGAGTGCTCAATAACAGCTTTTCTAATTGAATCTAAATCTCCACCTGTACTTAAATCCATAATAGTATCTGCACCATGTTTTAGACATACATCAACTTTCTCAATCTCACCAGCAATATCTGATGCTAATGCAGATGATCCAATATTTGCATTAATCTTACAAGAAGATGCTATACCAATAGCCATTGGCTTTAAATGTTTATGATTAACATTTGCAGGAATAATTAATCTTCCTCTTGCAATCTCATCTCTTACAAGTTCAGGTTCAATTTTTTCTACTTTTGCTACATACTCCATATCTGGAGTAATAATACCTCTTTTGGCATAATACATCTGTGTTCTTACTTCATCATCTTTATGATTGTCTAACCAGTCTCTCATATAAAAATCCTATGTAATAATTTAGGGTGATTATATCAAATTTATATTATAGAAACTTAATTAAAACAACTATTTTAATTTATTAATTATGTAAGGTGTATTTGATTATAATAATCCAACTAACGATTTAAGGTTAACATGAAAAGTAGCGAAAATCTAACAACACTTTATGAACATTCAAAAGTAAACCTTAAAACTATACTTAATAGTGCTATTATCGATGATATAAAACTTTTAGAATTAATAGATAAGCTTACATTTGATAATAGTTTTTCAATTAAAAATATTGATGATTATAACTTAGATGAAATAGCTAAGGTATTTAGATTTTATGAAGACTTATTGAAAAAAAGTTTTAATGAAGATAAAGAAAGATTTGAGCTAGAGTTTAAGCTTTATACCTTACTTATAAAAGTTTTTACAGAGCTTTGTAATACTTTTGTTAATGATAAGAATAAAATTCCTAATATAGATAACTTCTTTCAAATTCTAAAAGAATCAAAAAACATGTTAAAACTAACTATTCCTTTAGACGTAAAGCATATAAATATCTTAAATAATCTAATAGGAGAACAACTTTATTATTTCTCTCATATTCATTATCATGATATTAATGCCTATCCATTAGATTATACTTTTGAAAAATATTTTCTAAACCTAGAAAAGATGTTCCATGGTTATGATTTAAGTTTAGCTTCTGATTTTGGACATAAAGAGTTTACAAATAAAGACATAGAATTAGCTATTTTAAAGAACAATGCTTCATTTTTAATTCTTACACTTATTCATAAAATTTATAAATATAAGAGTTTTGATGATTTTGAGGATAATAAGTTTAAAAATATTACTGAATTTTACATTGATAACTTTCCTATTGAAGAGGATACTAAAAAAGATACTATTAAAAATCTGGAGATTCTATTTTTAAGGGATTTTATAGCTAGTAAAAATTATATTAAAAAAATAACAAATCACAATTTACTCACAGAAAAGTTGATTTTATTGGAACTTGATACAGATGAGTATAAACAATTAATTGATATGATAAAAAAAATTGATTTCCAGGATTGATAATGAAACAGTTAATAGTAGAAAAAATTGACTCTTTGCCACCTTTACCTAATTCGGTTTTAGAATTAGAAGAGTTTAGAAAAATGCCAACTAAAGAGCCTCTAGACTTATTAAAGATAATAGAAAAAGACCCATTAATTATTACTACTGTTTTAAGAGTTGCAAACTCTGCTATGTTTGGATTTGTAAGTGAAGTAGAAACTCCTAGTCGTGCTATCTCACTTTTAGGTGTTAACTTTACAATTTCTATTGCTTTAGGTTCTGTTATTCAAAATCTAATTCAAACTGACCTTAATGCCTACAGTGCTTCTACTGATGACTTTATGTTCTCATGTAACTTAGCTTCAAATATTATTAACACTTGGGTTGCAAAAATTGATAAAGACTTAAAAGAAGACTTACTATTACCAGCTTTTTTACAAGAGACTGGAAAGTTTATTATTTCTGATATTATCACAGAAAATAAACAAAAAGAAGAATTCCAAGAACAAATTGCTATAACAAAAAACCTATCAAGTGTAGAAAAAGAGTTTGTTGGTTATTCATGTGCAAGAATTACTGCAAATATTTTTAAACACTGGAACTTAAGTCATAACCTTATCTTCTCAATTGGTTTTGTAGAAGACTTAGAAAACTGTCCAAAAGAGTATCTTAAAAAAGTGAAGATATTAGAGATAGTAAAAATACTTGCTGATATAAAAAATCCACTTTCAGATTCTAATATCCAAAGAGCATTAAACAAAGCAGAAGAGTATGGCTTTGAGGCAGAAACTTTAGAAAAAGCAATCGAATCTATTAAATATAAACTAGAAGAAGATCTTTAAGATTTCATAAGTTACATTAAAGTATAATTTGTAACTTTTTTACTCAAAGGGGCCTTGTGTCGAATGTAACGCTTATAGTATTATGTGCTGGGAACTCCACAAGATTCGGGCTTCAAACAAAAAAACAGTGGCTTAGGATAGACAATCAACCACTTTGGCTTTTTGTTACAAAAAGACTCGATAATCTATATAAATTTAATAAGGTAATCGTCACATCTTCTAAAGATGAACTAAACTATATGCAAAACTTTAGTGATGATTATGAGTTTATTGCAGGTGGAGACACTAGACAACAATCAATGAAAAACTCTCTTGAAAATGTTGATTCTGAATATGTGATGGTTACTGATGTGGCTAGAGCTTGTATTCCTGAAAATGTTATTACTTCATTAATTGATTCAAAAGAAAAAGCTGATTGTATAGTACCTACTTTAAAGGTGAGTGATACAGTTATCTACAATGAAGAAACAATAAATAGAGATAATGTTAAACTTATCCAAACACCACAACTATCAAAAACTACTGTTCTAAAAGCTGCTTTAGAAACAGAAGAAGAGTTTACAGATGACAGTTCAGCTATAAAAGCTAATGGTGGTTCTGTTTTTTATGTAGAAGGTTCAATAAAAAGTAAAAAGCTAACTTTTGGAGATGATTTAAAAGAATTATCATGTCTAAAAGCACCAAGCCAAAACTTTTTTACTGGTACTGGATATGATATTCACCCCTTTGAAGAAAACAAAAAAATGTATCTTGGTGGAATAAATATTGATGTTCCATATGGTTTTAAAGCGCATAGTGATGGAGATGTTTTAATTCACTCTGTTATTGATGCTCTATTAGGAGCTTGTGGAGCTGGAGATATTGGTGAATTTTTCCCTGATACAGACCAAGAGTTTAAAGATATAGACTCAAAAATTCTTTTACAAGAAATTGTAAAATTTATTTATAATGTAGGATATGAGATAGTTAATGTTGATTTAACAATAATTGCTCAACAACCAAAAATAAATCCATATAAAAATGAAATCAAAAAAACTATTGCCTCTTTACTAAACTTAGAAAAGCAATTTGTAAATATAAAAGCAACAACTGCTGAAAAACTTGGATTTATAGGACGAAAAGAAGGAGTTGCAGTACAATCAATTGCAACTTTAAAATACTATGACTGGACGAAAAAATGAATATACTGATTATTGAAAGCGAAATTTACCTCGCCCAAAAAGTTGTCTCTAGACTATTAGATGACGGACATAATTGTGACTTTGTAGAATCACCAAACATTGATAATCTTACAAAAGATTACGATATTATTTTACTTTCTACTTCACTACCTGCTGCTTTATGTAAAACAATCATTAGAAGATATAGCGACTCAATTATTTTACTTCTTGTATCATATATTTCAGACGAAACTGTTACTGACCCAATCAAAGAGGGTGCGAAAGATTATATTATGAAGCCATTTATTATGGATGAGCTTGTAAGAAAAATCTATCACTATAGAGAGTGTAAATCTATTAGAAAAGAGCTACAGACACTAAGAGATTACCTTAACTTCCAATTTGAAGAAGTGGATACTAGTAGCCATGTATTGCCAACATCATTTCCAACACTTATTGAAACTAACTCACAAATCAGTGCTGATAAACTAGCTTTTGAATTAGTTAGAAAACTTGATTTACAAATGAAATTTGTTTCTCTTAGCTCTGATAATTGGCAAAAAAGAGTAAATGAAAAGTTTAGTGGAGTTTTATATTTAACTGACTACCATAGTCTTAAAAAGAGTGCAAAAGAGAACCTAAATAAACTTATTGAAGATAAGAAATGTATTATTGTATCTTTAGAAAAAGAAGAAGAGTTCCCTTATACTAAATTAGAGTTTGAAAAAGAAGATAGCCTTCTTATGACAAACAATATTATGACAATAAATGATTATGTAAAAATGATGGTTTTATCATATCAAACAAAATACCCTGATACTGAACTTTCTAAAAAACTTGGTATCTCAAGAAAATCTCTTTGGGAAAAGAGAAAGAAACTTGGAATAGAGAAGAAGAAGTAATGAGAAAACTATTTTTAACTGTTTTTTATAGTGGCTTAAGCCCAAAAGCACCTGGTACAGTAGGAAGCTTTGTAGCTCTTATCTTAGGTGTTTTATTATTACAATATATTCCAGAGTCAACTATGTTCTTACTTGCCTTCTTAATCTCAGTAATAGCTGTAAGAGAAATAAATAAATATGAAAAAGAAATTGGTGAGCATGATAGCAAAGAGATTGTTATTGACGAACTTGCTGGTATGTGGATTGCCCTTTCTATTTGTGGTATTACAGCTGAAAATATGTATTACTTAGCTCCTATTGCTTTTGTATACTTTAGAGTCTTTGACATTTGGAAACCTTCTGTTATAGGAAGAATTGATAAAAATGTAAAAGGTGGTTGGGGTGTTATGGGTGATGACATCGTAGCTGGACTTGCTGCTGGTATTGCTACTAGTGGAACTTACTTCTTAATAGAAAAATACATCTTACCTATTATCTAAAACAGACGATTAAATTCGTTTGTTTTACAAAACTCTACATCAATATTTTTTTAATCTACGATTTCAAATAAGTAAACTTTATTATAGTCAAAATATACAATTAGAAATATTTAAAAATAGCTAGTTTTATTTAGATTTTTTGAAATTATAAGATTGTAAAAGAAGTGATTGTTTTTTGTAAGGTCAAGGCGAAGTTTTAAATTTTTGAGGAGCATACTAAAGTATGTGACGAATAAATTTAAAACTTCAACGCAGAGATTGCGAAAATAAGATTACTTATTTTACAATCTTAGCGAATTCGTCGAAAATATATTTACTTTCGTGTGGCCCAGGACTAGCCTCTGGGTGATGTTGAACTGAGAATATCTCTTTATTTTTATATTTAACACCCTCAATAGTTCCATCAAATAAGTTTTTATGAGTAATTTCAGCAATTTGCTCAATACTATCTGGAACATTATAGTTATGGTTTTGTGCAGTGATTTCTACAATCATTGTTTCTGGGTTTGCAACTGGGTGGTTACCACCATGTTGTCCAAATGGTAATTTATATGTATCATGTCCATGAGCAATAGATAACATTTGGTGTCCTAAACAAATAGCAAACATAGGGATATTTGCATTAATCAGTTTTTGAACTTGTTCTTTTTCTTCTGTTAAAGTTAGTGGATCACCAGGACCATTTGATAAGAAGATACCACCAATTTCATTTGCTTCAAATCTTGCAATTAAATCATCAGCTTTAAATGTTGAAGGTACAACTTCTACTTCAAGTCCAGACTCAACTAATTCATTTAAAATATTTCTTTTAACTCCAAAGTCAACTACTACAACTTTCTTATCACTCATAACAGCTTTGTTATAAGCTTTCTTTTCATGGTTCCATGCACCATTTTTATGAACATAAGCTTCTTTTGTAGATACTTCTTTGATATAGTTGATATCTTCAATTCTTGGACTTTCAGCTAGTTTAGCAGCAAGCTCTTCTTTAGAAGAAATCTCAGTTGATGCAATCATCATCATTGCACCTTCATCTCTAATCATTTTAGTTAAATATCTTGTATCAATTGCAGTGATTCCAAGAACTCCATGCTCTTTTAAGAATGAATCTAAATCACCTTCAGATCTGTAGTTTGAATGCTCATGATGATAATTTCTAACTAAAACACCTTTACAGTAAGCTGTTTTACTTTCCATATCATCTGCATTAACACCTACATTTCCAATTTCTGGCATTGTAAAAGTTACAAATTGACCAGCATAACTTGGATCAGAAATGATTTCTTGATATCCTGTTAATGATGTATTAAATACAATTTCTCCAACTGTTGTACCAGTTGCACCAAATGAATTAGCTTCTAAAAATGTCCCATTTTCTAAATAAATCCATACTTTTTGCATTACATTAACCCTCTTTTAATTAGTTCTTCTTCGTATAATCTATGATACACAATATCATACTCTTCAGTTCCAGCAATAAGCTTTCTTTTATAATGTTTAATCTTTTCCATTACAGCATCGTCAGCTTTTTCAAACCCTTTTAAAAACTCATCAATAGATGAGAAAATCACATTCTTAACTTGGTTATCTGAACAAGTATAGTGAATATAATCTTCTTCCCATAAATAGTCTAATACTTTATGAGCAATATCAGAAAATCTATCTTCATTGTTTAATATTACACCAAAGTCATTAGCTAGTCTTTTCTTAGTTAGCCAAAATAGTTGTCTTCTATCTGCATTTAGGAACTCAATTTCATCCTCTTGTGCATCTAGTAATTCATGAACTTTTTCATCTAACTCGTGCTCTTGATCAATATCAGCATCTAAGATTTTTTCAATCTCAGCACTGATTTCATCTTTTGTTTTTCTAATCTCTACAAAATCGCAATTAACTAAATCTCTTGAAATTCTCTTTGAGATATATGGCGTATGATGTAACTTCATTCTCATAGGGCTATCCTCTTATAATTGTATCTGCTCTCTCTGGTGATGTTGATACGATTCCAACTTTTACACCTGTTAATTCTTCAATTCTCTCAATATATTTTTTTGCATTTTCTGGTAGTGCATCAAACTCTCTACATCCAACTACACTATCCCATCCCTCAATCTCTTCATAAACTGGTTTAACACTTTCTAAATCAGTTGGCATATAATCAATGATTTCACCATCTAAGTCATAAGCAACACAGATTTTAATTCTTGGGAAACCATCTAAAACATCAAGTTTCATTAATGATAGTTGGTCACAACCATTTAATCTAGCTGCGTGTTTTACTGCAATTGCATCAAACCAACCACATCTTCTTCCTCTACCAGTTGTAACACCAACTTCTTTTCCGATGTCAGCAATTTTTTGTCCCTCTTCAGTAAAGTCTTCTGAAGGGAAAGGACCATTACCAACTCTAGTAGTATATGCTTTAACAATACCAGTAACTACTCCAATATCTTTTGGAGAGATACCAAGACCTGTACAAGCTCCAGCACTTACTGTACTTGAAGATGTAACATATGGGTATGTTCCATGGTCAATATCAAGAAGTGTACCTTGAGCACCTTCTAATAAAATCTTTTTATCTTCATCTAATGCTTTCCATACCATGTTTGTAGTATTTGCAATATATGGAGCAAGCTTTTCTTTATATGTTTCAAGTAGTGCTACTAATTCATCTTTTGAAGGAGTATCAATCTCTAATACAGCAAAGATAGCTCTATTTTGTTCAAAGAACTCAATAATGCTTGTAGCTAATTTTGTAGGGTTTAATAATTCACCTACTCTAAATCCTGATCTAGCAATTTTCTCTGCGTATGCAGGCCCAATTCCCTTACCAGTTGTACCTATAGCTTTGTCACCTTTTAGTTTCTCTTTAGCTTGGTCAATTTGTGCATGATATGGTAAATTTAAATGTGCTTTATCAGAAATGAAAAGTCTTCCTTCTAAATTATCAAATTGTTCCATCTCTTTGATAATAGATTCTGGTGATAAAACAACACCATTTCCAATTACATTTACAGCTTTTGGATTTAAAACACCAGAAGGAATTAAGTGAAGTGCGTATCTAACACCGTCTACCCAAATAGTATGACCTGCATTGTGACCACCTTGTGACCTACAAACCATGTCATAATTTTGGGCAAGCATGTCAACCATCTTACCTTTTCCTTCGTCTCCCCATTGAATACCAACTATTAAATCTGCTTTCATCTTTTCCCTAATCCTCTAAAATTTTTAATAAACTATCTGTATAAAGTGCGAAACCTAATGAAGAAATTCCATCAGAACTATATTTCCCACCTTTACTAATTACAAAATTATCTTGAATAACTCTAAAATATACATCATCATAGTATTTTAAACTTCCATGATAAAGTGGAGCAACTACTAAGTTTTTATATTCAACATTTTTAGCTGCTTCTAAAAGTTTTTCAAGTTCTGCTTTTATCACCTCTGGTGAAATTTTCATAGCTTTTTCTAAGTCTTTGATATCTTTTACTTTGATAAGTGAGTTTAACCAAGCTTCATCAATTTCAAATAGTTTTGCTATTTCACCATTTTTGAAGTAGTCAATATCTATATTAAACTCTTTTGCAATAAGTTTTGGAATATTGATATTTGACAGTTGTAATACTGGGTTTATATCTAATTCATCTAAAATATTTCCAGTAATATTTACTAAATCAACGATATTATCATGGTCTATCCATTCACATCCAATTTGATAATCTTCTGTTGATGGATATGAAAATACTGGTTGAACATAAAACCATTTTTTATGAGAAGTTGCTCTACCAAGTCTTTTTGTAATAATTCTTACAACATCAAGTGTTGAATCAGCTCTTAATGAAACTTGTTCATTTGCTTCATCTGAGAACTTGATAAGCTTTCTATCATTTTCAATTGCTTGGTGCTGAGAGTAAGAAAAGTTAGGAGTGATAATCTCTTCAAAACCTTTTGAATCAAGAATTTCACATACTCTATTTTCTAAGTTTCTCTTAGCCTTAGCTAACTTTCCAAAATATAGTCTTGAGCCCTTTGGTATTTCGTGTTCAAAAACCATAACTATTAATTTCCTTTAAACATCGCTTGAGAAAATACTTTTGAAGCAGTTCCATCAAAGTCTCTAAGTTTTAATTCGTCCATTGCTAACTCAATTGCATTTACTACCCAAGTAGCTTCAAAATCTTCAACTAATCCCATGTGATTTACTCTAAAGATTAATTTTTTAATATGATCTTGTCCACCAGCAATATTAACATTGTATTTAGTTTTTAAAATTTTTCTAATCTCTGGTGCATTTTCAGTATAGATAGTAGTCATAGCATTTGCAGGAGTTGCAGGGAAAACTTCACATCCAATTGCAGTTAAAGCTTCTCTAGTAGCTTTTGCTCTTAATGCTGTTTTCTCATAAAGTGCATCAAATCCACCATTCTTTTTAATATGTGCTAAAATCTCTTTTAACCCAATGATTAAAGTTGTTGCTGCAGTCCATGCTGTAGTATTTGTTCTTTGTTTTTTAATCTCAGTTGCAAGATTAAAATAAAAACCTTTTGCATTTTCTTCAATTTTAGAAACTGCATCATTTGATAAACCAATTACTGCAAGACCAGGAGGAAGCATAAGTGCTTTTTGACTTCCTGTAATTACTGCATCTAAGTTTGTAGTATCAATTTTCTCAACACCAATAGCAGTGATTCCATCCGCAACTATTGTGATGTCTTTATTTAGTTTTTTAACTTCTTTAGCAATCTCTTCAACAGGATGTCTTAATCCCCCTGCACTTTCGCATAGTTGAATAAATATTGCATCAATTTCACTGTCATTTTTAACTGCTTCTAAAATAGCATCTACACTAACAGGTGTATTCCACTCATTTTTGATTTCAGTATATTCGATGTCAAAAGCTTTACAAATTTTTCCAAATCTTTCACCGAATTTTCCTGAATTAACAGTTAATGCTTTTTTCTTTGTTAAGTTAGTAACACAAGCTTCCATTGCACCTGAGCCACTAGATGCAAGCATTACAACTTCATCCATTCCATATAATTCAAATAATAGTTCTCTTGTTTCTTCAAATATTTTTTCAAATTCTGGTGTTCTATGGTGAATAGTAACATCTGCCATAGCTTTTCTTACAAATTCTGGTACAGGCGTTGGTCCTGGTGTTAGTAACATATAATTTCCTTATAAGCTTTTAGTAAAACTCGATATTATATCCAAGTGTTTATAATTAAATGGTTAAACAAAAGAAAAACATTTTTTAAGCTTTCTTTTAGTTATAACACTTGACATTATTGTTTTTTTAATATATAATCCCCATATTATATTACTTTTTTCAATAAGTAATAGATAATTTTACAATTAAAGGACATTTAAAATGGCAAAAGAATTAAAAGAAAAAAAAGTTGCAAAAATCGCTAAAAAGGCAGCTAAAAAAGTAGCTAAGAAAAAAGACGTAAAAAAAGTTGCAAAGAAAGTTACTAAAAAAGTATTAAAAACTAACCCAACAAAAGTAAAAGCAGCTAAGAAAGTTGCTAAAAAAGCGGCTAAAAAAGCTGCATAGTAATTAAATTTATTCCCTCCAAAAGGCAGTTTCCCGACTGCCTTTTTTTATTAATAAAACTTTTTATATAATCTTTTACAATCTTAAAATTAAAGAATCACTATGGAATTAAATGTTTGGTTAACACTATTACTTGCTACTATTGCTATTTCTGTTTCACCTGGAGCAGGAGCTGTTGTTTCTATGAACTATGGAATTAAATATGGGCTGAAAAAATCATATGCTGCAATCTTTGGTTTACAAGCTGGACTATTAATACAAACTTTTGTAGTAGTAATTGGACTTGGAGCATTAATTGCAAAATCAGTTATGCTTTTTAATATAATCAAATGGATTGGTGTTGTTTATCTTATTTATTTAGGTCTTTCAAAAATCTTTGAGAAAGTTGAGACTATAGATGAAGAAGAACATTTAAAAGCATATAGTGCAAAAAGAGCCTTTATTAGTGCAACTTTAATAAATCTAACAAACCCTAAAGCAACTGTATTTTTAGTTGCATTTATTCCTCAGTTTTTAAATCCTGAGTACTCTTTATGGATTCAATTTGGAATAATTTGCTTAACTTTATGTGTAATTGATATCTTTGTAATGACAGGTTATTCATCAATGGCATCTAAATTAAAGTTTTTAATAAAAGATGTAAAAGCAATGAAAGTACAAAATAGAATTACTGGAAGTTTTTTAATTTTAGCAGCTATATTTATGAGTACAACAAAAAGAGCTTAATAAATTTTAAAATTTTATAAAAGCCCTTTTTATAGAACTTTTATTAGCATTTTATTACTAATTAGTACTACTTTAGTCTCTTAGCTACTTGACATTTACTACTAATTAGTAATATACTTTCATTCAAGGAGTTAAATACATGAATACAAAATCACTGAAAAGTTATGGAAAAAGAACAGATAAATCTATGAAAACTATTATTAGAATAGAGAGAATTAGATCAAAGTTTCATAATAGATTAGTGAACTATTTAAATGAATTTGACTTAACATTTAACCAGTTTAAAGTGCTAGAAGTACTTTATCATAGAGGTGATTTAAATATTGGTTCAATTACAAAGCTTACAATGAGTACTCCTGGTAATATAACTGTTGTAGTAAGAAATCTTAAAAGAGATGGATGGATAACAACAATTTCTGACCCAGAAGATAAAAGAGCTTCTATTTTAACTATTACTAAAAAAGGAATAGAAGTAATTGAAAAGGTATTTCCAAATCATGCAAAAAACCTAAAAAAATCACTTGAAATTTTAAGTGATGAAGAGCTTGATACTTTATATGAACTTTTAAATAAGGTCTATAAAGCAAACTAAAAAAATTTTACATTTATATTACTAACTAGTAATAATTTAATAAAAAGGAATAAAAAATGACAAAATTAGTAAAACTAGGATTAGCTTCAGTTTTAACAGCAAGTGCACTATTTGGTGGAACATATAACGTAGATAAGAGTCACTCAAATGTTGGATTCAAAGTAAAACATATGATGATTTCAAATGTTACTGGTAAATTTGATAACTTCAATGGTTCATTTGAATATGATGAAAAGACTAACTCTTTAAAATCATTAAATGGTGTTGTTGAAGTGAAATCAGTAAATACTGCAAATGAAAAAAGAGATAAACACTTAAAAGAATCAGACTTCTTTGCAGCAGAAAAATACCCACAAATTACTTTTGATCTTAACAAAGTAGAAGATGATAAAGCTTATGGAAAACTGACTATGAGAGGTGTTACTAAGGATGTTATCTTAGATGTTGAAACAAATGGAACAATTAAAGACCCTTGGGGAAATACAAGAGCTGGTTTAGTTCTTGAAGGTAAAATTAATAGAATGGATTATGGAATTAAATATAACTCTGTATTAGAAGCTGGTGGAGTAGCAGTTGGTGAAAAAGTAAAACTAATTGTTGAATTAGAAGGTATTCTAAAAAAATAAGGATTTAAATGTACTCGTCACTATTTATTTCACATGGAGCACCAAATATTATTCTTCAAGACTCTCTTAGTAAAGCAAATATAAAAAGCTTTGCTAGGGGTTTAGAAAAACCTAAATATATAATCATTTTTTCTGCACACTATGTGACAAATGACTTAAAAATTATAAACTATGAAAACAATGATTTATTATATGACTTCTATGGTTTTGAAAAAGAGTTATATGAATACGAATATGAAATAAAAAGTGATAAGAGTATAAGCCTTAAAATTGTAAAGCATCTTAAAGAAAATGACATCAATATTTCTATAGATAATACAAGAGTTAACTATGACCATGGTGTATGGAGTTGTCTTTCAATGATGTATGATAAGCTTGATATTCCAGTTATTCAACTATCTGTACCAAGCTCTTATACAAAAGAACAACTAATAGACTTAGGTGAAAAATTAGCTATCTTTAAAGATGAAGCTTTACTTATAGGAAGTGGTGGATTAACACATAATCTTTCAGATATGCAAGTAAGCGATTCAATTAAAACTTATGCAAAAAACTTTAATGATGAAGTAATAAATATAATAAATAGTGGTAACCAAGAAAGGTTACTAGAAATAGCAAAAACTATTAACTATAAACAGAATCATCCAAGGGATGAACACTTCTTACCTCTATTTATTATATTTGGAAGTGCAAAAAATAAAAAAGGCAAATCCTTTAATAGTGAATTTATGTATTCAAATATCTCAATGGAATGTTTTGCCTTTGATTTAAAGGACTAAAAATGCTAAAAAAACTAAAAAAAGAAAATATGGGAACATCAAATCTTGGTTGGCTTGAAAGTAGATTTCATTTCTCTTTTGCTGAGTATAGAAACCCTGATAACGTAAATTTTGGAGTATTAAGAGTTTTAAATGATGATATAGTTCATCCAAAAAGTGGCTTTGACAAACATCCTCACCATAATATGGAAATCATCTCTTATATAGTTAAAGGTGAAATTACACACAAAGACTCAATGGGAAATGAAGAGACTTTAAAACGTGGGGAAGTTCAATATCTAAGCGCAGGAAATGGAATCTATCATAGTGAACATAATCTGCATGAAAGTGAAGATTTAAGGCTTTTACAAATTTGGATTATACCTCCTACTATTGGTCTTAATAGACTTTATGGTTCAGAAAAATTTAAAAAAGAGCAAAGGGAAAACAAGCTTTTAAATATTGTTTCTTCAAAAAATGGTAATGCCCCTATAAAAATTCATCAAGATGTAAACTTTTATGTTAGTGAACTAGATAAAAATAAAACTTTAGATTTTAAAATAGATGAAAATCGTCAAGTCTATTTTGCACAAATTGAAGGAACCTCTTTAGTAAATGATATTGAACTAAATGAAGGTGATGCAATGGAAATTACAGAAGAGAGAAACCTTGAAATAAAAGCACTAGAAAACTCACATTTTCTTTTTATTGAAATGAAAAGTGAGTAAATAATTACTTGCCTAAAAGTTAATATGATAAAATAAACAAAAACTTTAGGCTTTAACTTAATGAAAGAAAAAATACTTTTAAATGGAGTAGGAAGAATAGGAAAAGCTATTCTTAGACAATCTCTAAGTGACTCAGACTTTGAGATTGTTGCAATAAATGAGATAAACCCTTATATCAAAAATATTGTTTACTCTATTAACCATGACTCAACCTATGGAAATATCGAAGACAGATTTACAATAGAAGATGATAACTTTATAAAAAACTCTAAAACAAAAATCAAAATTCTAAACCATCAAAATATCTTTGATATAGATTTAAAAGATATAGATTATATCATTGATGCAAGTGGTATCAAACACGATATAAAAAGCCTTGAAAAACTTGATGTAAAAGCAATCTTTTTAACCCATGCAAATGAAAATGCCCATAAAAATATTATTCTTGGAGTAAATGAACAAGAACTTAATACCAATAAACACAAAGTTATTTCAACTAGCTCTTGTAATGCAACGGCACTACTTCCTGCTTTAAAGATAATTGATGAAAGTAAGAAGATTATTTGTGGTGATATTTCAACTATACACCCTTTACTAAATCATCAAAGGGTTTTAGATGGAAGTTTTGTAGGAAGTGCAACTAGAGATGTAGACTATAACTTCGAGTTTGGAAGGTCTGCTACACAAAATATTATTCCAAATAATACAACTACTATAAAGGCTTGTTCTTTTATAGAACCCAAAATCAACCACGAACTAATATCTTCAAACTCATTAAGAGTTCCTACAGATACAGTGGGAGCTATAAATGTATGTTTATTTATTGAAGAGAAAACTTCTAAAGAAGAGATTATAAAGCTTTTTGAAGAGTTTGAGAAGAACCAAAACTATCCTATAGTTTTAAACAACTACGACCCACTTGTTTCTAGTGATTTCAAAAAACAAGCCCATACAACTATTATTGACCATAGATATACAGATGTAAAGAAAGAGAAAATGATTAAATTTTTACTTTGGTATGATAATGAGTGGGGATATGCCTCAAAAACAATTGAGATTTTAAAATATTATGCACAAAAAAAGGCAAGCTTTTAAACTTGCCTTTTAAATAATCTAAACTTTAAAGATTAGATATATTCTACTTCTGCTTTTCCAGTTTTGATTTCACCGATTACATAACCATCAGTGTTTTCTAATACAGAATCTACATTTGCAGGATTAACAACAAGAACCATACCAACACCCATGTTAAATGTTCTATACATCTCTTCTTGCTCTACAAACTGTCCCATATAATCAAAGATTGGTAATACTTTGATTTTACTTCTATCAACAACTGCTTTTAAGTTGTCTGGAAGTACTCTTGGTAAGTTTTCAGTAATACCACCACCTGTAATATGTGCTAAAGCATTGATTTTGTCTTTATTAGCTTTGAACTCTTTTACATAAATTCTAGTTGGTTCTAGTAATACATCTTTTAAAACTTTTCCATCAAACTCATCTTCTAAAGTCATTCCAAGTTTTTCTAAAAGAAGTTTTCTAACAAGAGAGAAACCATTTGAGTGAACACCTGAAGAAGGAAGTGCGATTAATACATCACCCTCTTCTATTTTTTCAATTCTATTTAACTCTTCTTTTTCTGCAATACCTACACAGAAACCAGCTAAATCAAAATCACCCTCTTTATACATACCAGGCATTTCAGCAGTTTCACCACCTACTAATGCACACTCAGATCTAATACAACCTTCTGCAATACCTTTTACAACATCAGTTGCAGCATCAACTTCTAGTTTTGCAGTTGCATAGTAATCTAGGAAAAATAATGGCTCTCCAAAATTACAAAGTAAGTCATTTGTACACATTGCAACTAAGTCAATTCCTACAGTATCAAATTTTTTCGAGTCAATCGCTAGTTTAAGTTTTGTACCTACTCCATCAGTTCCTGATAATAAAACTGGGTTTTTATAACCTGTTGGTAATTCAAATGCACCTGCAAATGAACCAATTCCTCCAAGTACTCCTGGGATTAAAGTAGATTTAACATGTGGCTTAATATTTTCTACAAACTGATTTCCTGCATCAATATCTACACCAGCATCTTTATAACTTACTGTTGACATTATTTTCCTTCTTTATTTTTGTTTTTAAATATATCTGTTAAATATCAGCTTAATTTTTTATGCCGTAAAGATATATTTATTAAGTTTAATAGTATTTTGCTATTATACCTAAAATTTTATAAAATATAAGGACTTATAAAAATGAAAAATAATCAAGCCTTTAATGAAATGATGGTGCATACTCCTATCTGTACGCATAAAGAACCAGAAAATGTTTTAGTAATTGGGTCTGTAAGTGATGAATTAAAAAAAGAGGTTGAAAAGCATAACCTAAAAAATGTTGAGTATGGTGACACTTCAATTTTAACTTCTAAAGATGAAAAAAATGTTGACTTACTAATTTTTACTGACGTAAATCTTGATGAAATGCTTTTAGCAAACATTGAAAGAGTACTAAAAAATGATGGTGTTATTTCATTCTCTACTTCAAGTTTCTCATCTGATGAGCAAAAGTTAAAAGATGACTTAAGTTTAGTTGGTCAAAACTTCTGGATTGCTATGCCATATAAATTTGGACATGAAACTGCAATTTTAGCTTCTAAAAAATATCACCCAACTGCTGATATTATTTTACAAAGATCAGATTTATTAGTTGACTTAGAATACTATTCAACAGAAATCCACCATGCTTCATTTGTATTCCCAGCAGCTCAATACAGAGCTTTAACTGGTATCGCAAGAAGGTAATCTCTCATTAAATAATCATAAATAAATCATTTTTATAGTAAAATATCTACTATGAGTAATGATTTATTTAAAAATGCAATCGCCCTTACTGGCGGAATATCTACAGGTAAAAGTACAGTTTGTAACCTTTTTAAACTTCATGGGTTTCTAATAATTGATGCAGATGAAATTGCACATAAACTACTTGATGAAAACTCTGCAAAAATTGCAGAAATGTTTGGTAGTCAATATGTTGAAAATGGAAAGGTTCTAAGAAAAGAGCTTGGAAAAATCATCTTTACAAATGAAGATAATAAACTAAAACTAGAGAGTTTACTTCATCCACTAATAAAAGATGAGATAGTAAAAAGGTCAAGACTATTTGAAAGTCAAGATAAACCTTATTTTATAGATATTCCACTATTTTTTGAAAAAATGCACTACCCTATTCCTAGGTCTTTAGTTGTTTATACACCAAAAGATTTACAAGTTCAAAGACTAATGAAAAGAGACAATATTAGTGAAGAAGAAGCACTAGTAAAAATCTCAAATCAATGGGATATAGAGAAGAAAAAAGAGTTAGCCCATATGGTAATTGATAACTCTAAAAATCTAAAAAACTTACAAGATGAAGTTGAAAGAATTATTGAGGAAATAATATGACATATACAAAATACTCTGCAAGTGGAAATGACTTTGTAATCTTCCATACTTTTGTTGAGCAAGACTTTTCTTCTAAAGCAGTTGAGCTATGCAATAGAACAGAAGGTATTGGAGCAGATGGTTTAGTTGCACTTGTTCCAAGTAATGAAGCAGATTTTAAATGGCTATTTTATAATAGTGATGGAAGTGAAGCTTCTATGTGTGGAAATGCAACAAGAGCAGTTGCACACTATGCTTATAATAATGGTCTTGCGCCTTCTAGTATGAAGTTTTTAACACAAGCTGGACTTATAGAATCAATTGTAGAAAGCAATATTGTACAAACTCAAATGACCAAACCTTTAGTTATTAAAGAGCCTTTTGAACAAGAAGGTTTTACTTGGTACTTAATAGATACAGGAGTTCCCCACTTAGTTGCACTTGTAGATGATTTAGAGAAATATGACCATGATATTTGTGCAAAAATGAGATATGAATACAATGCAAATGTAAATCTTGTAAAAGTTGAAGATAAAAAACTTTATGTAAGAACATATGAAAGAGGTGTTGAAGGTGAGACAAAAGCTTGTGGAACAGGTATGGTTGCTTGTTTTTTAAGATGTCTTGATTTAAACCTTGTAGATGAAAAAGCATTAGTTTATCCAATCAGTAAAGAAGAACTAACTATCTCAAAAATAGATGGAAAAATCTATTTTAAAGGTGCTGTTAAAAAAGTCTTCACAACTACAATTTAAAGGCTTCAAATGAAACTATTTAAAATTTTATTATTGAGTGCATTTCTTTGTACTCTTTCTTTAGCAAACACTTCAAATAAAGGTTTTCCTGAAGAGTATTATAAACTTCATGGTCAAAAAGCAAAAGACTACTTTTTTAACTTCTTAGAAAAAAAAGTTGAAATTGAAAACCTTAAAACCCTAAAAGAAAGAGATTTTATTCTTTCACTTAATGGGAAAAAAGATTTAAGTGAAACTTCAAAAGAGTATAAAGAGCTTGAAAGATTACAAAAAAAATATAAAGTTAAAAACATCTATGACTATAAAACATTTTTAACAAGAGTAGATATTATTCCTACTTCACTTGCTATTGCACAAGCTGCAACTGAGAGTGCTTGGGGGAAAAGTAGATTTATTAGACAAGCAAACAATATTTTTGGACACTGGACTTATGATAAAAAAATAGGAATGGTTCCTTTAAGAAGAGAAGCAGGGAAAAAACATATGGTTAGAATCTTCCCTAATTTAGAGTCTTCTATTGCAGTATATATGAGAAACCTAAATAGAACAGGAGCTTATAAAAGCTTTAGAACAAACAGAGCAAAAATGAGAAAAGATGGAAAATTTATTAATGGATATATCTTAAGTGAAGATATGACTAAATACTCTGCTATTGGTTATGAATATGTAAAAATCCTAAAATCTATTATTAGAAAATATAAGCTAACTGAACTTGATAAAAAATTTTACGAAAAAACAATTAATAAGGAAAAATAAAAATGAATTTTACAGCACCTCTTAAATCAGACTCTATAAAGATTATGCTTCTTGGAAGTGGAGAGTTAGGTAAAGAAGTTATTATTGAAGCACAAAGATTAGGAATAGAGACTATTGCAGTAGATTCTTATAATAATGCTCCTGCACAATTAGTTGCAAACAAATCTTATACAATCAATATGAAAAACAAAAATGAGATTTTAGATGTAATTAGAAGAGAAAAACCAACATATGTTTTACCAGAAGTTGAAGCTATCAATATTGAAGCACTTTTTACAGCAGAAGAAGAAGGTTACCATGTAATTCCTAATGCAGATGCAGTAAACAAAACTATGAATAGAAAAAACATTAGAGAGTTTGCAGCAGTTGAGCTTGGCCTTCCAACTAGTAAATATGAGTTTGTAACTACTTTTGAAGGTTTAGAAAAAGCGGCAGGAAATATTGGTTTTCCTTGTGTAATTAAACCTGTAATGAGTAGTTCAGGACACGGTCAAAGTATCGCTAGAAGTGAAGCAGACTTACAAAACTCTTGGGAACTTGCAAAAGAAGCAAGAGGTGATGCAAGTGAATTAATCGTTGAAGAGTTTATCACTTTTGATTATGAAATCACTATGCTAACTGCTAGAAATGAGTCTCAAACTGTATTTTGTGAACCAATTGGACATATCCAACAAGATGGTGACTATATTTTTTCATGGCAACCAATGAACATGAGTGAAATTGCTAAAAGAAAATCTCAAGAAGTTGCAAAAACTATCACTGATGGTTTAGGTGGAAGAGGTATTTTTGGTGTTGAGTTATTTGTAAAAGGTGATGAAGTTTATTTCTCAGAAGTAAGCCCAAGACCACATGATACAGGTATGGTAACTATGATTACTCAATCTCAAAGTGAGTTTGCACTTCATGTAAGAGCAGTTTTAGGATTACCTTTAGACTTTATTGATTATGGAGCAGGTGCAAGTGCAGCTTATAAAGCTAAAAACGATACTTTTAATCCTGTTGTAGAAGTAAAAGATGAAGCCTTTACAGCTACTTCATATGCAAGAGTATTTGGTAAACCTCAAAGCCATGAAGGAAGAAGAATGGCAGTTGCATTAACATTTGATAAAGATAGTAGTGATAAAGCATTACAACAAGCAAGAGAACTTATTGAAAACTACAGCGATAAATAATGATTAAAAACCTTTTAGCAATCATATCATTAACATTTATCTTTAATGGTTGTTTTTCTCTATCATCACTTAACCCTTTTAGTGATGATGAGGAAATAGTAAAAGAAGTTAAACCTACAAAAATACCTGAAGATGCTCCAAGCTGGGTAAAAGAAATTAATGAAAAAAATTCTATTTCTATTGTTGCCTTTTCATATATAAAAGATGGAGATGTTAAAGAGTTTGATAAAAAAAGAACTCTATTAATTGCAAGTAATAAACTTAGTAAGAAAATCTATTTAAAAACAATTGAGTATTATAAAGAGTATGAACAAAAACTAGATAACCCTATGACTTTTGATCAAGACTTAAAAAATATTGCAGAACAAATATCTTTAAAAGCAGTATCGAAAAGTAAGATTAAAAACTCTTGGTTAAGTAAGGACAATAGACTTTTTGTAAAACTTTCTGTTGACTCTGATTTTGTTGCAACTTTAATTCAAAATGAGAGTAAAAATATTTATAAAGTGAATAAAACTTTATATAAAAATATTTTATCAAATAGAGCAAAAACTCTTTTAATTGAGTATTTGGAGAAATAAGTTGCTTATAAAAAGTGAACAACAACTTTTAAACTTTATCAAATACTCACCAATAATTATTATTACATTAATTGCAATATTAATTAACTCTCTAATCTATATTCAAAATGAACAAAATTTTGAAAAAGATTTAGAGATTTATAAAAAAAACTATATAGAATCAAATAAAAGACTTACAAAGTTTCAAGTAGAAAAAGCATATAAAGATATTCAAAGAGAAAGAGAAAACCTAGAACATAGACTTGAAAACAGATTAAAAACAAGAGTTCAAGAAGTTTATCTAATAGTTGAAAACTTACATAAAAAGTACTCTCACTTAGAAGAAAAAGAGCTTTTAAATATTATAAAAGAGAGTATTAGAACTATTCGGTTTAATGATGGGAGGGGCTATTTTTATATAGCTAAGAAAAATGGATTTAGTATTCTTCATCCTATCACTCCTGAATATGAAAACAATGATGTATCAAAGTTAAAAGATAGTTTTGGAAACTACTTATATAAAGAGATAATTGACCATTTTAAAACTGAAGAAGAGTACTTTGGAGAACTTAAAGCTGTAAAACCAAATATGGGTAATAAAAAGTTTGAGAAAGTTACATATATAAAACTGTATAAACCTCTTGATATTATAATTGGTACAGGGGAATACAAAGAAGACTTCAATAATGAAATAAAAAACCACATAATAAGAGAACACATTCAAAATGTAAGATATGGTAAAAATGGATATATTTTTATTTTTGATTATGATGGTTACCAACTTGCACACGTAAAAAAAGAGTATATTGGTAAACAAAGAATTGATTTAGTTGATTCAAATGGTTTTATGATTACAAAAGAGATTATAAAACAAGCAAAAAAAGAACCAGGATTTATTAGTTATATTGGTTCAATTATGCCTGAAACGGGGAAACCTGCCTATAAAACAACTTATATTAGAGGTGTTGATGATTGGGGTTGGGCTATTGGTTCTGGCTTTTATAATCTTGATATGCTTAAGTACTTAGAAGCTAAGAAAAAAGAGTTAAGAGCTATGAATAATGAGTCTCTAAAAAAGACTCTTATTATAAGTTTAATTCTTAGTGCTATTTTAATCGCCCTTGCTTTTTATATTTCAAATATATTAAAAAACTTTTTCACAAGATATCATGAACGAATTGAAAATGAAATCCAAGAAAATAGAAAAAAAGATATGGTTTTATATCAGCAATCAAAAATGGCTTCAATGGGTGAGATGTTAGGAAATATAGCTCACCAATGGAGACAACCTTTATCTTCTGTTTCAACTATTGCTTCTGGAACTAAAATCCAAAAAGAGCTAGGAATGCTTGATGATAAAGAGTTTGATAAGGGAATGGAAACTATTGTAAAAACTACAAAACACCTTTCTCAAACAATTGATGATTTTAGAGAGTTTTTTAATCCAAATAGAGTAAAAAAAGAAGTTGATACTCAAGTTATATATAATAAAGCTATTCAACTTATCTCTTCAAGGCTTACTTCAAAGGAAATTGAACTTAAGTCTGATATTGATAGTACTGCTTTTGTAACCTATGAAAATGAACTTCTTCAAGGCTTAATGAACATACTAAACAATGCCATTGATGCTTTTGAAAATAAAGAGATTAAAAATAGAGTAATCAAATTTGATATTAAATTCCAAAAAGAATGTAAAATGCCAAATTGTGATATAAAAGAGTGTACTCAAGGTAAAGAAGGCTATATTACAATTACTATTCAAGATAATGCTGGAGGAATTGCCAAAGAGCATATTGATAAAATCTTTGAAGCATATTTTACAACAAAACATAAAAGTCAAGGTACGGGAATTGGTCTTTATATGACCTATGAAATAATCAATAAACACCTAAAAGGTTTTATTAGTGTTGAAAATTCTGAGATGAAACACGATACGCAAACTTACAAGGGTGCGAAGTTTACTATTATTTTACCAACTAGAATTGAAGAAGGTTAAGGACTTACCTTCCTTCTTCTTTATTCCACTGAGCATATAAAGCTTCAGCGTCAGCTATTTCTTCTCTTGATGGTTTTCTTCTACAAGATAAAAACCCTTTTGTTCCATCACAACTCTCAAATGGATATACTGTTGCAAACACCCAGTAGTATCCTCCTGTTTTTGTTGCATTTTTTA
>NZ_PDJU01000015.1 GCF_004116455.1 Arcobacter sp. F155 | reverse complement strand
AAAATCTGCACTGAAAGATTTACCTCTTCCTCTTGCCATATCTTTCTCCTAAATTATTCAATTTATTTTATCTTTTAGGAATTTAAACTTTGTTGTTTATGTCTTAATATTTAGTGGCATTATAATATTTCAAGGAAGTTAGAGGAAGCAGAAGTAGCTTTAGAAACGGCACATCACAAAAAAAATGATATTTATATTTATAATAAAAATGATAGAAGAGTAGAGCTAAATAAAGACAATATTAGGTTAGCTACAAAAGTAAAAAAAGCTATTGAAAACGATGATGTTCTTGTATATTTTCAACCAATTTACAATAATAAAACAAAGATAATTGAAAAGTATGAAACTTTAGTTAGGTTAAAATATGAAGATGAGATTATCTATCCAAATAGTTTTTTGTCTATTTCTAAGGATATAAAAAAATATAAAAAAGTTACAAAAGCAATAGTAAAAAAATCTTTTGAATATTTTGAGCATCTTGATTCAGAGTTTTCTATAAATCTTAGTGCAGAAGATATCTCTTCTAAAGAGATGATAAACTATATCTATAAAATGATAACTGAGTATAAGGTTGGAGATAGACTTGTAATTGAGATTGTAGAGTCTGAGGCAATTGAAAATTATGATGAGTTTTTAAAATTTATTAAAGATGTTAAATCTTTAGGTTGTAAGATTGCAATTGATGATTTTGGAAGTGGCTATTCAAATTATCAGTATATTATTAATCTAAATGAGTATATCGATTATCTTAAAATAGATGGAACTTTAATAAGAGATATTCATACAAATAGAAAAACACAGTTATTAGTAGGTACACTAAAGTTTTTATGTGATAACTTAGGGATTAAGACAATTGCTGAGTATATAGAAAATGAAGAGATATTTGATTACGTAAAGTCAATGGGAATAAACTATTCACAAGGCTACTATATAGGTAAGCCCCATGAAGAGATTATTGATAATATAGAGGTTAGTTAAAGTTTTTAAATAAACCTCTATTTAAAAATACAAATAGGAAAATTCCTACTAACATTGAAATAAATACTAGCATTGTGATATTCCATCCAAAGTTTGCATATACAAATGATGGGGCAAAAGAACCAATCGCTCCACCTAGATAATAGAAACTAAGATACATACCTGAGGTAAGTGCCTTTTGGTTTTGTTTTAAAGAGTTTGCAATTCTTGTTGCAACGGTATGTATAATAAACATCCCTAAACAGAATAAAAACACTAAAGAGAATAAGAATAGGGCATTTGAGCTAAAGAATCCTACTGTTGCAATAAAGAATATTCCTATACCTGCTAAAACAGTTGGTAGTTCTGTTTTAAATAGGGCAATAATTTTATGAATAGTAAGAGAAACTACAATTCCAACTCCATATCCAAGATATAATAAACCAATTTGTGTTTCTGTTATATCTGGAACTTGCTCTTTAATTCTAAATGGTAGAATATTTAATATTCCTCCAAAAATAAAGAAGATAACGAACATTAATGAATATATTACAACAAACCTTTTGTCTTTAAGAATATTTGCTATATCAGCTAGTTTTGGTTTGGCTAATTCAGTATCACCTTCAAAAGATAGTTTTCTAATTAAAAGTAAACCAAATAAAAGAGCTAATGATAGTGAGAAGAATACAGTTCTCCATCCAAACTCTGTAGCAATAAATCCTGAGAAAACCCTTCCTACAAGACCACCAAAAACGGTTGCTGCTACATAGATAGACATATTTACTTTAGTATTCTCTTTATCATTTGCTAAAATTGTCATACAGGCTGTTAAAATAGCTGGAACTATCATAGCTTCAATGGTTCTAATAGTTAAGAAAACTTCATAAGAGTTTGAAAAACTAAGTGCTAGATTTGTTACAAATAGTGTAATTGAAGCAACTGTTAAAACAGTTTTAGTTTTTACTGACTCTAAAATATATCCATAAATAATAGGTGATATTGCTAAGAAAAGCATGATAACAGCTGTAAAAGATGAAGCTTTTACAACTGATACGTCAAACTCTTTTGCTAATAATGGTTGAATAGGTTGTGTTGCGTACATTACTGATAATAAAACAGTAATTGTATATATAATAATTAATAGCTCGTTTCTTTTCATTTTTAGATGTGAGCTCCAGAAGCTGCCATAATATCCTTTCCATCATCACTAATCATTGAAGGATCCCAAGGTGGATCAAAAACTAACTGCACATAAGCTTCATCAATAATATCAGCTGTTTGTGTTACATATTTAACTTGTTCAACTAAGCTTTCTGCAACTGGACAAGCAGGAGAAGTTAAAGTCATCTCAACATTTGCATAAACATAGTTATTTTTTTCTTCAAAATCTATTTTATATATTAACCCTAAATCATAAATATTTACTGGTATTTCTGGGTCATATACTGATTTTAATCTTTTAATTACATCTTCTTTTAAAGCTTCTTTGTTTTCAATAATTGACATATATAATCCTTTTTGACTCTAGTTGATACTTAGAGCATACTCTTTAATTTTTTTAATCATGCCAATTACTCCACTTTGTCTGTTTGGAGTAATAACTTCACTAAGACCTAGTTCATAAACTATATCCATATCCACTTCTCTTAACTCTTCAATAGAAGAATCAGAGAATATATTTAGAATAATATAAACTAAACCTTTTACAATAACTGCGTCTGAAGTTCCTTTGAAATAAAGTTTGTCGTCTTTTTTTTCTACGATAAGCCATACTTGCGAAGTACAACCATGTACAATATTTTCAGGAACTTTATGTTTCTCTTCAAGTTCAGGAAGTTTTTTTCCTAAATCAATAATATATTCATATTTTTGTAGTTCATCATCAAAAAAGTCTAAATCCTCTTTTATATCTTGAACTCTTTTTTCAATAGTATTCATATCACTCCTTAACTTAGCATATCAAGAGCTTTTTTCAAAGCAGTTATAAGTTTATCAACATCTTCTTTTGTATTATAAAAGGCAATAGAAACTCTTATAGTACCTTTGATATTTAGTTGTTTCATAATTGGTTGAGCGCAGTGGTGACCCACTCTTAAAGCGATTTTCATTTTGTCAAGTAAAATACCAATATCATCGTGCATGATATTTTTAAAGTTAAAACTTTTACTTCCAATTGAGTCTTCTAAATTATTATAGAAGATTATATTTGGCAGTTTGCTTAACTGTTCAGTCAAATACTCATAAACTTCATGCTCTTGTTTCATAATTACATCATAACCAACTTCACTTATATAATCTAAAGCTTTAGCAAAACCAATTACACCAGCTATATTTTGCGTTCCAGCTTCAAACTTATAAGGGGCATCAAGCATAGTTGAACTTGAAAAATCAACTTGGTCTATAGTTGCTCCACCTGTTTGATATGGTTCTACTTCTTTTAAATATTTTTCTTTTATGTAAATAGCTCCAACCCCAGTTGGTCCAAATGTTTTGTGTGCTGAAATAGCAAAAAAGTCCACATCAAGCTCTTGCATATCAACGCTCATATGGGCTAAACTTTGGGCTCCATCAATCATAACCACACTATTATATTTATGTGCTAGTTTTATAATTGCTTTTATATCATGTATTTTTCCAAAGGCATTTGAAATATGAGTAACACTTACAAATGAGTTTGGGTTAGCTTTTAATATATTTTCAAAATCTACAAAATCAAAATCTAAGTTTTCATTACAAGAAACTACTTCTAGTCCATCCCCAAGTGTTCTTCCTTGCATATGCCATGGAACGATATTTGAGTGGTGTTCAAGTGAAGAGATGATTACTGTTTTAAACTTTTTAGCATATGAAGATGCAATAAAGTTAATTGACTCTGTTACACCTTTTGTAAATATTATTTGCTCTTTACTTTTAGCATTGATAAACTCTTGTAAAGTTTTTCTTGCATTTTCATAGTTTAAAGTTGCTTTATTTGCATCACCAAAAGAGCTTCTATGCGTATTTGCACAATATTTTTCATAATACTCAACTTGTGAGCTTATAACTTCTTTTGGTTTTTGTGTTGTAGCAGCATTATCTAAATAGACAATATCACTATTTGAAAAATAGGGAAAATCTTTTTTAAACATAACTGCTCCTTTCATAATTTATTACAAAATCTTTTACTTTTTCGTCTAAAATAGTATCTAAAATCTCATTTTCAATGGCTTTTAAAAGCATTTTTTTAGCTAATGCTTCATCTATACCCCTTGATTGTAGATATAAAAGTTGGTCTTGGTCTAGGGAACCTGTTGTTGCCCCATGACTTGCTTCTAATTCATCAATATTTATCTCTAAGTGAGGTTTTGCAAAAATAGTTGCATCATCACTTAATAAAATAGTGTCAGTATTTTGATGAACCTTTGAGTATAAAGCTTTTTCATTTACCTTTGACATAGCTTCAAATACTGCTTTTGAATTATCATGTAAAATATGTTTGTATTTTATATGACTTGCATTGTTTTTTTCTATATGATTTGTATTAAATATAGAAGAAGAGTTAGCCTTTTCAAAAAGATTTACATAACCATTTATATTTAGTTTAGTATTCTCTTTTTCTAAATTTGAGTCATAGATATTAAGGGCGAAACCTTTTCCTAATTCAAAATTTGTATGATTTATAGATGCTTCATCTTCTAAGTTGTTTATATAGTTTAATATCAAAGATGTTTTTTCACTCATATCTTGTATTTTTAAATACTCTAAGTGGGCATTTTCATTTATATTAAATTCTCTAACAACATTATAAAAGTTATTCTCTTTTTCATTTATAAACACTTCAATAACTGAAGCTTTTATATCTTTTGATACATTTATTTTTAAAGAGTTCGTGTTTATACTATTTTCGTCTTCTAGTTTGTGTACAATCACAATTGGCTCGTTTGTATCTTCATTTATATTTAGTTCATAATTCTTAGTTTCTAATCTTTCGTTTATTTTAATCAGTTCATTTGTAGAGCTAATAAGTTCACTACCTTCTTGAACTTCTATATTTAGTTTGTATTCATTGAAAGATTCAAACTCTTTTTCTAATATAGGGTTTAAATTTATTTTTCTAAAATCTTCATCTTTTTTTGTTGGAAATTTTATATCTTTTAAATCAATTAGTTTCATAATTACTCCAATCCTTGAAACCCAACACTGTCAAGTTGTTGAGCTAATTTATAATCTCCCGTTTTAACTATCTTTCCATCTTTTAAAATATGAACAAAGTCAGGTTTTACAAGATTTAATAGTTTGTCATAGTGTGTAATCATAAGTAGTGATCTACTTTTATCCTCTAATAGACTATTTATAACATTTGCAACAGTTTTAATTGCATCTACATCAAGTCCTGAGTCTATCTCATCAAGCATGATTAAATCAGGTTTTAAAAGTAAAAGTTGAATCAACTCATTTCTTTTTTTCTCACCACCAGAGAAACCATCATTTAAATCCCTTTTTAAAAGTGATTTATCAATATCAAATTTTTCTAGTTCACCTTTTGAGTATTTTAGAAAATCCATTGCATCTAGTTCTTCTTCATTGTGGTATTTTCTTTTTTCATTTACAATAGTCTTTAGAAAATAACTATTGTTTACTCCTGGAACTTCAACTGGGTTTTGAAAACTTAGGAAGATTCCTTCTTTAGCACGTTCAGATACATCTAAATCTAAAAGGTCTTTCTTCTTATAACTTATTTCACCACCAGTAACTTCACAGTCATAATGGTCACTAATAGTTTTTACTAAAGTTGATTTTCCTGCACCATTTTGTCCCATAAGTACATGAATTTCACCTGGTTTAATCTCAAGGTTTAAACCTTTTAAAATCTCTTTATTTTCTATATTTACTTTTAAATCTTTAATATTTAACATAATTTATTCCTTTAAAAATGTTCCATTTTTCAAGGGAACCTTTTTATTTATTAACACTTTTTTATCATGATTTATAAAAAATCATTAAAAAGTGACCAAAAACTCTAAAGGAGATAACGAGTTATCTCTTTTTGTTTTATCCGACGCTTCCTTCTAAAGAGATATTTAATAACTCTTTAGCTTCCGCTGCAAACTCCATAGGTAACTCTTTTAATACCTCTTTACAGAATCCATTTACAATCATAGCAATAGCATCTTCTTCGTCAATACCTCTTTGAGATAAATAAAATAATTGTTCTTCAGATATCTTTGAAGTTGTTGCTTCATGTTCAATATGTGCACTTGAGTTTTTAATCTCATGGTATGGATATGTATGTGCTTTACACTTATGTCCAATTAGCAGTGAATCACACTCTGAAATGTTTCTTGCATTTTTTGCATTTTTACCTACACTAACTAATCCTCTATAGGCATTTACACCAGTCATAGCAGAGATACCTTTTGAGATAATAGTAGATTTTGTATTTTCACCTAAGTGAATCATTTTACTACCAGTATCAGCTTGTTGGGCTTTGCTTGAAATTGCTACAGAGTAGAATTCTCCAACTGAGTTATTTCCTTTTAAAACACATGAAGGGTATTTCCAAGTTAAACTTGAACCTGTTTCAACTTGTGTCCAAGAGATTTTTGAGTTATCTCCTTTACATAAACCTCTTTTAGTAACAAAGTTTAAAATACCACCTTTACCTTGCTCATCACCTGGGTACCAGTTTTGAATAGTAGAATATTTTATTTGTGCATTTTCTAGGGCTACTAATTCAACAACAGCTGCGTGAAGTTGTCTTTCATCTCTCATTGGAGCTGAACAACCTTCATTGTATGAAACATAAGAGTTTTCATCACAGATAATAAGTGTTCTTTCAAACTGTCCTGTATTTAAAGCATTTATTCTAAAGTAAGTTGAAAGCTCCATTGGACATCTAGTATTTGGTGGAATATATACAAAACTTCCATCTGTAAATACTGCACTATTTAGTGTTGCAAAGTAGTTGTCGTTTTTACTTACAACTGAGGCTAAATATTTTTTTAGAATTTCTGGGTGAGAATGAGCTGCTTCTGAAATAGAACAGAAGATAATCCCTAATTTCTCTAACTCTTCTTGATAAGTAGTTTTAACAGAAACTGAATCAAATACAGCATCAACTGCAACACCAGCAAGCATTTTTTGCTCTTCTAATGGAATACCAAGTTTTTCATATGTTTTTAAAATTTCTGGGTCAACTTCATCTAAAGAATCCAATGCTTTTTTAGGTGCACTATAGTATGCAATATCTTGATAATCTATTTTTGGATAGTTTAGATGTGCCCAATCTGGCTCTTCCATCTTTAGCCAAATCTTGTATGCTTTTAATCTAAAGTCAAGTAACCACTCTGGCTCTTCTTTCTTTTTTGAGATGGCTTTTATCACATCTTCATTTAAGCCTTTAGGAAATGTATCACTCTCTACAAGTGTTTCAAAACCTAGTTTGTAGTCTTGTTTTAAAATCTCTTTTAAATGTTTGTTTTCACTCATTTTAAAGCCTTTTTCTAATTAGGACTAAAATTGTCCTATTTAGAGAAATTTAACATATGTTCATTAAATAATAGTATAAATGTTTAACTAATATTTTACTTTAAATAAAATTTTAACTTTATTTCAAGTTCTTTACAAGTAGTTTTGAGTAGATTACTGCTTTGATTTTATAATAGGAGATATTATGGAACTTGTATTTATTGAAAGTAAAGATAATAAGTACTTTGATAAAGCATGGAAATTATATTTAGACTCTTTTCCTGAAGTTGAAAGAAGAACATTAGAAGAGCAAGAAGAGATTTTAACTGATAAAAATTTTAAGATGACTTGTTATGTGGAAGATGAGGTTTTAATCTCTATTGTCTTTTTTTGGAAAATCAATACAAAAAATAAAATATATACTTTTTTAGAACATTTTGCTGTAAATAGTGAATTAAGGGGGCAATCATATGGTTCTAAGATTTTAGAAAAATTTATAAGTGATAATAAGAATATAGTTTTAGAAATAGAACCAATAGTAGATGAAATCACACAAAAAAGACTAAACTTTTATAAAAGGTTTGATTTTGTTGTAAATTCTTACGAACACTTACAAATACCTTTTAGAAAAGATGCACAAGAATTAAAGTTAGTGTTAATGAGTCAAGAAAAAACTCTTTCAGAACAAGAGTATAAAGATCTTTATGAGAGTATGAAAAAATCTCTTAAAAGATTTTAACATACTTCATAATTTTACATTTTTATTTTTGCTTCTAATCTATTTGTATAGTATGAAATAGGGTAGGTTAGAAGTAAATATCCAATTGCAAGGGGAATATAACTTTCTAGTGTAGAGTAAGTATATGCATTTACCTCTTGGGCATTCATTGTAAATTCACTAATAGAGATAATTGAAAGTAGTGAAGAGTCCTTTATAATACTTGCAAACTGTCCCGTTAAAGCAGGCAACATTCTTCTAAAAGCTTGAGGGAAAATCACATATCTGTACATTTGATAGTTTGTCATTCCCAAACTTAGACTTGTTTCAAACTGTTCTACTTCAACTGATTGTATAGCACCTCTTATAATCTCACTTACATAAGCTCCTGCAAAAAGAGCTAAAATAACTGTTCCTACTACATATCTATTTTCAAAGCCTAAATTATTTGCAAATACATAAAAGAAAATAAGTATTTGTACTAAAAGAGGAGTTCCTCTTATTAGTTCAATATAAAACCTTGAAAAAAATCTAAGTAGTATAAACTTTGAGTTTTGTCCATAAGCAAAAAATAGACCAATAATAAAACTTAGAATAAGAGCAAAAAATGAAATAATAATAGTCATTAAAAAGCCATCAATAAACTTTTGCCTATATTCATAAACACTTGTCCAATTGAAGTTATAAGAGATGTTTTTAAACATAAAATAAAATGTAATAAAAACAATAGCAATAAGAAGAACAAAATTAAAAAGGTAAGCAGCTTTTGAAAGCTTTTTACCTTTTTTAAATCCTAATTCATTAATAAATAGATTTTTTAGTTTAATTTTTAAGTCCTAGAAGAAAAATGGAATGCCAAGGTCATCAAATGTTTTTTTAGCATCAGTTAGGTATTTATTTGCAAAAGAGTCAAATGTTCCATCTGCTTTTGCTTTTTTAATAAATGCATCAACATCTTTTTTAAGTGGGCTATCTTTTTTTAGTGCAACTCCCCAGTATTCAAAGTCTTCTTGGAAAGATTGAAGAAGTGCTACAGTTGTATCTTTATTTTTTGCATAGTTTTTATAAATAGTTAATTGATCATATAAAAACCCATCTGCTTTACCTTGAACTACTTCTAAAACACAAGCAGCTTCTTTATCAAATACTAAAATTTCTGCATTTGGTAAATTGTCTTTTGCATAAACGTGTCCAGTAGAACCTTTTTTTACTGCAACTTTTTTACCCTCTTGGTTTAAATCATTAATTGAAGAAATAGCAGAGTTTTTGTTTGCTAAGATAGCTAGTGAAGATTGAGCATAAGGAATTGAAAAGTCAATTGACTTTTTTCTCTCTTCAGTAATTGTCATAGAAGAGATGATTAAATCAATTTTTCCTGTTTTAAGTGAAGGAATAAGACCATCCCAAGCGATATTTTCAATAATAACTTCACGTCCTAGCTCTTTACCTAAAGCTTTTGCAAAATCAACAGATACTCCAGAAGGTGTTCCATCTTTTTCACTCATTTCAAAAGGTGGGTAAGCAAGCTCCATCCCAACTTTTAATACTTTCTTCTCTTCTTTTGTTTGAGAAGAATCATCATTACAACCAGAAATAAATACCATTAGAAACGGTACGATAAGTGTTAATAGTAATTTTTTTAACATAAATAATAACCTTTAAAGTTTTTTATATTATGTCATAAGAAGCTTATTTTTTTATTAGAATTAATTAAAAATATCTACATTTTTTAATTAAGACTGTTTTTATCCTATTTAAAATATAATTACGCGATTTAATTAGAAATAACACATAATTATGGAATAATATCGTGTTAAAATGTAAATAAAAATAGGAATAAGAATGGAAGTATACTTAGACAATAATGCCACAACTAAGGTTGATCCACAAGTTTTTAAAGCAATGGAACCTTTTTTCTGTCATATTTATGGAAATCCTAACTCTTTACACAAGTTTGGAGCAGGAACACATCCAAAAATGGTTGAAGCTTTAGATTACTTATACTCTGGAATTAACGCAGCAGATGAAGATGATTTTATCATCACTGGAAATGCAACTGAGAGTAATAATACTGTTATTAAAGGTATTTGGGTAGATAAAATTTTAAATGGAAATAAAAACCATATTATTACAAGTGAAGTAGAACACCCAGCAATTACTGCAACATGTAAATTTTTAGAATCTCAAGGTGTAAGCGTTACATATCTTCCAGTAAATGAAGAGGGTGTATTAGAAGCACAACAAGTTGCAGATTATATTAAAGAAGATACAGCACTAGTTACAATTATGTGGGCAAATAATGAAACTGGAAAACTTTTCCCAGTAAAAGAGATTGGTCAAATCTGTAAAGATGCAGGAGTACCTTTCCATACAGATGCAACTCAAGCAATTGGTAAAGTTCCAGTTGATGTTCAAGAGTGTAATGTAAACTACTTATCATTATCAGCTCATAAATTCCACGGACCAAAAGGTATTGGTGGATTATATATTCAAAAAGGTTTTGAATTAACTCCATTATTACATGGTGGTGAGCAAATGGGTGGACACAGAGCAGGTACTGTTGATGTTGCATCTATGATTGGAATGGGAGTTGCTATGAAACTTGCAACTTCACCAGAGGCATTAGCGTATGAAAATACTGAAGTTAGAAGATTAAGAGATAAATTAGAGAATGCAATTTTAGAAATCCCAGAAACAATTGTAATTGGTGGAAAAGATAATAGAACACCAAATACTACACTTATTTCTATTAGAGGTGTTGAGGGTGAATCAATGCTATGGGATATGAATCAAAAAACAATCGGTGCATCAACTGGTTCAGCATGTGCTTCAGAAGATTTAGAAGCAAATCCAGTAATGAATGCATTTGGAAGTGATAGTGAGCTAGCTCATACAGGTGTTAGATTCTCTTTAAGTAGATTTAATACAGAAGAAGAGATTGATTATGCAATCAATGTTATTAAAGGTGCTATTGCAAGACTAAGAGGAATCTCTAGTTCTTATGCATACACTCCAAAAAATCACGTATCAGAATTATAAAAACTAAGGAATATTTAAATGGCAAAAAATGATTTAATTAGTGGATCAATTTGGGACGAATACTCAAATCAAGTTATTAGAAGAATGGATGACCCAACTCACCAAGGTGAAATTACTGAAGAAAGAGCAAAAGAGTTAGGTGGAAAACTAATCATTGCTGACTTTGGTGCAGAATCATGTGGTGATGCAGTAAGACTTTACTGGTGTATTGAAGAAGGTACAAACAAAATTTTAGAATCAAAATTCAAATCTTTTGGTTGTGGTACTGCAATTGCTTCTTCTGATGCTATGGCTGAGTTATGTGAAGGTAAAACAGTTGATGAAGCTGTTAAGATTACAAATATTGATGTTGAAAAAGCATTAAGAGACCATCCAGATGTTCCTGCTGTTCCACCTCAAAAAATGCACTGTTCTGTAATGGCTTATGATGTTATCAAAAAAGCTGCTGCTACATATAAAGGTGTAGATATGGAATCTTTTGAGACTGAAGTAATTATTTGTGAGTGTGCTAGGGTAACTTTAGGAACAATTCAAGAAGTTGTTAGATTAAATGATTTAAAAACTGTTGAAGAGATTACTGATTATACAAAAGCAGGAGCTTTCTGTAAATCATGTATTAAACCAGGTGGACATGAAGAGAAAGATATTTATTTAGTTGATATTTTAAATGATGTTAGAGCTGAAATGGAACAAGAAAAATTAAAAGAAGCTGCTGATGCAAGTGCTGCTGGTTCTTCAACTTTTGATAAAATGACTATTGTTCAAAGAATTAAAACAATTGATGAAGTATTAGATGCTGATATTAGACCAATGTTAATGATGGATGGTGGTAACATGGAAATCATTGATATTAAAGAAAATATGCCATTCTATGACTTATATATTAGATACTTAGGTGCATGTTCAGGATGTGCTTCAGGAGATACTGGAACATTATATGCAATTGAGTCTGTACTTAAGCAAAAAGTTGATGAAAACATTAGAGTATTACCAATCTAATCATTAGTTTAATCAACTATACTAAAAACCCAAGTTGTTTACTCAACTTGGGTTTTTTTATTTTTACTAACTAGAGATTTAAAAAGATTAAGGTAAAGTAAAAGAAGAAAAATATTATTAGCAACTTTTGGAGTAGTTTATGTTTGGTTTAGGAAAAACAGAAGAAGAGGCAGCAAGATTAGCTGCAATGGAAGAAAATTATGCAATCATATCATTTAAGCCTGATGGAACAATAATACAAGCAAATGATAACTTTTTAAATGCATTAGGATATAACTTAAATGAAGTTGCAGGGAAACATCATAGTATGTTTTGTGATAAAACATATATAAATACTACTGAATATACAAACTTTTGGAAAGACCTAGCAAGTGGAAAATCACAAATAGATGAGTTCGAAAGATTTAAAAAAGATGGTAGTTCTATTTGGATTCAAGCTTCATATACTCCTGTAAAAGACAAAAGTGGAAAAGTAACTAGAGTAGTTAAATTTGCACAAGATATAACTGATTCAAAAAAAGTTATTGAGAGTGTAAAAGAGGCTATTGATATTGCAAAAACGGGAGTTATGGACCAAACTATCACTGAAAAAACACAAAATGATGGAATAGAAGAACTAAAAAATGGTATAAATGACCTATTTCAAATAGTTTCTTCTAAAGTTAATGGAGATTTAAATAGTATCTCAAATGCATTAACTTCTTATCAAAAATTAGATTTTACTTATAGAGTTGAAGGAAAGGATTTAGGTGAGACAGCTAATGGTTTAAATAGTCTTTCTGATGTAATAAACAAAATGTTAGTTGAGAATAAAAGTAATGGTTTAACCCTTGATGAAAGCTCAAATATACTACTTGAAAATGTAGATAAGTTAAACCTTAATTCAAATGAAGCAGCAGCCTCATTAGAAGAAACAGCTGCTGCATTAGAGCAAATTACAAGTAATATCTCTTCAAATACTCAAAATGTAATGAAAATGGCAGAGTTTGCAAATCAAGTAACTAGTTCTGCAAATGAAGGAAAAACATTAGCGCAAGAAACTACAACTGCAATGAATGAGATAGATGATGAAGTAAATGCTATTAATGAAGCTATTACGGTTATTGATCAAATTGCATTTCAAACAAATATCCTTTCACTAAATGCAGCAGTTGAAGCAGCAACAGCAGGTGAAGCAGGGAAAGGTTTTGCTGTAGTTGCTCAAGAGGTTAGAAACCTAGCATCAAGGTCAGCTGAAGCAGCAAAAGAGATTAAAGACTTAGTAGAAAATGCAACAACAAAAGCTAATAATGGTAAAATTATTTCAGATAAGATGATTGAAGGTTATAATGGTCTTAGTGATAATATTACTAAAACAATAAAGCTTATTTCAGATATTGAAAGTGCATCAAAAGAGCAACAATTAGGAATTGAACAAATAAATGATGCTGTTACAACTTTAGATAAACAAACTCAACAAAATGCATCAATTGCTAATCAAACTCATGATATCACTGTTCAAACAGATACTATAGCAAAACTTATTGTTTCAAATGCAAATGAAAAAGAGTTTATTGGAAAAGATAGTGTAAAAGCAAAAAGTTTGAATGGTACAGATAATTATAAACATTAGCATTTTTTAATCTTAATTTTCTTTGTTGACTAGCTAGTCAAATGTTGCTATACTTTTTAACATCAGTAAATATTATTAATGGGGAAAAGATAATTATGATTGAAAAAATTAAACATTTGGTTTTTCCTTTTTTGTTTGTAGCATTATATGGAAGTGGTTTTGTTGGTGCAAAATATGGTTTACCATATTCTACTCCTTTAAGTTTTTTGACTTTAAGATTTTTTCTTGCTGGTTTAATTTTACTCTTTATAATGAAATATATGAAAGTAAACTTACCAAGTATAAAAGATATCTTTCATATAAGTATTGCTGGAATTCTAACTGTAGCAGTATTTTCAATCGGGATTTTTATATCTATTGATATGGGGCTTTCACCTGCTCTTAGTGCTATGATTATTGCTTTACAACCTATTTTAGTAGCAGTATTGGCAAAAAGTTTTCTAAGTGAAGATACTGGAATTATACAAGCCTTTGGCTTACTCGTAGGGCTTGTAGGCGTAATGTTAGTTTTAGTAAATAATATGGATATTACAACAGCAGGTTTATACTCAATAGCTTTATCTGTTTTTGGTTTACTAGGACTTTCTCTTGGAAATTTGTATCAAAAGAAATTTTGTGAAAATATGAATATCTTTTCTGGTGGAGCCATTCAATCAATAGCTTCAGGTTTTGTTTGTCTTATTTTAATGTTAATGTTTGACTCATATGAAGTTGTTTGGACAAGTGAGTTTATCTATGCTTTATTGTTTATGACAATTGGGGTTTCTATTGGAGCTTTAAGTTTATTATATATAATGATTAGAAGAGCAGAAGTTAGTAAAGTAGCTTCTATTTTTTATTTAATACCTGTAAGTGCAGCAATAAGTGGATATTTTATTTATGGTGAGACCTTTGAGCTTATTACAATATTAGGAATTGCAATAGTTGCTCTTGGGGTTTATTTAAGTAATTATTGACATTTTTATTAATTCAAGTGTATTCAATAATGTCCTTTAGCCAAATATATCCTAATTTTGATATAATCCAATTTAATAGTTAAAAATAGGGAATTGTATAAATGTCAAATCAAAATAATCAAATACTAAAAAATACAAATGCACAGATTTTAGATGAGTTTAATGCTTCAATCATGTTTGATAAAGAGTTATATTCTCAAGATATTAGAGGAAGTATTGCTCATTCACAAATGCTTTGTGAACAAGGTGTTTTAACAAAAGAAGAACAAGAAGCAATTGAGCAAGGTTTACTTCAAGTAAAAAAAGAAATTGAGTCAGGTGATTTTGAATTTACACTTGCAACAGAAGATATTCATATGGCAGTTGAGTCAAGACTTACTGAAATCATAGGTGAACCAGGGAAAAAACTTCATACAGCAAGAAGTAGAAATGACCAAGTTGCAACTGACTTTAGACTTTATGTTCAAGAAAAATCTCTTTCAATTAAAGCTCAATTAAAAGAGTTAGTTGATACTTTTGTAAATGTTGCAAACAAACATACTGAAACTTTAATTCCTGGAATGACACACTTACAACATGCACAACCACTTAATTTTGGTTATCATATGCTTGCTTATGCAAATATGTTTAAAAGAGATTTTCAAAGATTTGAAAGTTCCTATGAAAGAAACAACTATTCTCCATTAGGAAGTGCTGCATTAGCTGGAACACCACATAATATTGATAGAAACTCAACTTGTGAAAAGTTAGGCTTCACTGCTCCAACTTCTCATGCAATGGATACAGTTTCAGATAGAGATTTTGCATTAGAAATTCTGTTTAATATCTCTACTTGTATGATGCATATTTCAAGAATTTCTGAAGAGTTAATTACTTGGTCTTCTTATGAGTTCCAATTTGTAAGAATGAGTGATGAGTATGCTACAACTTCATCTATTATGCCTCAAAAGAAAAACCCAGATGTACCAGAACTTTTAAGAGGGAAAACTGGACGTGTATATGGAAATTTAATTTCACTTTTAACAGTTATGAAAGGTTTACCATTAGCCTATAACAAAGATACTCAAGAAGATAAAGAGGGTGTTTTTGATTCTGTTAAAACAGTTGAAATTTCAATATCTATTTTAAATGAAGTTATCAAAACTATGATTGTAAATGTAGATAAAATGGAAGGTGCTTGTAAAATAGGGCACTTAAGTGCTACTGATTTAGCTGATTATTTAGTACAAAAACAAAATATGCCATTTAGAACTGCTTATTATATTACAAAAGATGTTGTGGCAAAAGCAAACTCTTTAAACAAAGATATCTCTGAACTTACAATTGATGAAATTAGAAGTTCAAGTGAAGAGTTAAAAGATATTAATGAAGAGATTATTATGTATTTAGATTTAAGAAACTCTATGAATGCTAGAACTTCATTAGGTGGAACATCAACAAAACAAACTCAGAATCAAATAGATGATTTTAAAAATTGGCTAGAAAGTCAAGGAAAATAATTAAAAGAAAAGAGAATAAAAAAGACTAAATTTAGTCTTTTTTATTTAGAAAGATAAGTGCTTCTTTGCAGCTTCATATAGAGCTTGGATATCAGTTTTTCCAATAAATCCATCAACTCCAATACTATTCATTTTGTTTTTTACTGCATCTGTAGTCATAGATGAGTTTACAATAATTGGAATCTCAGAGTATTTACTATTTTGTTTCACAAAAGATGCAACTTGGAAACCATCAGTTTCAGGCATCTCAATATCAGTAATAATAAGTGCTACTGATGAAGGATCAATCTCTTCAAGTCTGTCTAATAGTAGTGCTCCATTATTATAAATCTCATAATTGATTCCTGCTTTTTTGAAGAATTTAGTTAATACTTCTCTTGCAACACCTGAATCTTCAGCTGCTAATACAATTTTATTTGTATTGAATTTAGATTCTACATATTTATTTAATGTATCTTCTCCATCTTCAACCCAACCTAAGTCTTGTAATAATTGTTCAGCATTAAATACAGTACATAACTCATCTTTTTCATTTACTTTTACATAAGTTGTATATGTAACTTTAGAGTTTGTTTCTTCTGTATGTCTTAATTCATCAGTTGTTTTTTCAACAATATCCAGCATGTCTTTAATTAAGAAACCTACTTTTTTGTGATTGAATTCACAATAGATAATTAACTTGTATTCTTCTTGCTTTAACTTTGGAATACCAAGCCAAGCATCAAGGTTGATTAATGTAACAGGTTCCCCTCTAATTGTCGCAATACCAGCAACAACATCACTATCTGCAGGAGTATCGTTGATAGTTACTTCTTCTGCAATAACAAATGCTTTAACTTTTGCAATATTAATTGCGTAAATATTATTATGACCAGTATAGAAAACAGCTAGTTGCTGTACATTTCTTAAATGTCCTTGTGTCATTTGTTCAACACTATTGATACCACTCATGTATGCCCTTTTTGACTAATATACTAGATTATATACGTTTTTTTCTTACAATAAACTTTAGAATATTACTAAAATATTACTTTACTTGTCCCTGCTTAGTAACTTATTTATGGTAATTGCAGCCATCATAAAGCCAAATGAACCAGTAACTGCTTCAAAGCTACCTTTCTCTATACAGTTTGGATTTTCTCCTGAGAAAACAACTTTAAACTTCTTTTTGAAACCTCTTTTTTTAAGTTCAGTTCTAATTTTTCTAATAAATGGGTCATTGTAGGTGTCCCAGATTGATTTGTATTCAATTTTACTTGGATCAAACCTTTTTGCACCACCACTTGTACTAATGATTTTTGTAAAGTATCTTTGGATTAAATGAACTTTTGGAGCAACATCATCAATTGCATCTAAAATGTAGTCGTAAGATGAAAAATCAAAATTGTCTATCCACTCAGGGGTTATTTTTGCATGAATTGCTTCAACCTTTGGATATCTCTCTTTTAAAGCATCAACTTTAACTCTTCCAACATTACCATGACTTCCTAATTGTCTATTCATATTTGATTCTTCATAAGTATCAAAATCAACAATTGTAATGTTTGTTAAACCTGTGTTATATAGTGAGTCTAAAGCAAAGCTTCCAACTCCTCCTACACCTAATAAAATAACTTTCGCATTTTTAATTTTTTCAAAATTTTCTTCACCAAATAATTTTATGGTTCTATCGTATTCTTGCATATCTACTCTTTTATAAAAATTTCGATATTATATCAAATTAATATGAAAATAAAACAATAATATAATAGGAGCCTTATCATGGATAAAGAGCCAATGACAAGAGTTGGATATGAAAAAATTACAGGTGAATTAGATTTTTTAAAAAATAAAGAAAGACCTGAAACAGTGATTGCATTAGATGAGGCAAGACAGCTAGGTGACCTAAAAGAAAATGCAGAATATCATGCTGCAAAAGATAAGTTAGCAATTATAGATTCTCAAATTGGTGAATTAGGTTCAATTATCTCTAAGGCTGTAATTATTGACCCAGAAACTTTACCTCATGATAGAGTGAGTTTTGGTTCAACAGTTGAATTAGTAGATGTAGAAACAGATGAAGAGTTTACATATGCAATTGTTGGTGGAATAGAGTCAAATGCCGAAAAAGGTTTAATCTCTTTTAACTCTCCATTAGCAAAACAGCTTTTAGGAAAACAAGAAGGTGATGAACTTACTGCTACTTTACCAGGTGGTGAAACATCTTTTGAAATTTTAAGTGTAGGATATAAGGAGCTAGAACTATAATGAATGTAGCAATTATTGGAGCAAGTGGTTATACAGGACTAGAGTTAATTAAGATTCTTATTAATCATCCAACATTTAATATCTCTTATATTGCAAACTCTACAGGGGAACAAAATGTTCAAGAACTACATCCTTGTTTAAAAGATATTATTGATGTTGAAGTTTCAAAAGCAGATGCAAATGAGGTAGCTAAAGTTGCAGATTTAGCATTTTTAGCACTTCCTCATAAAACTTCTATGTCTTTTGCAAAAGAGCTTTTAGAGCTTGGAGTAAAGGTTGTTGATTTATCTGCTGATTATAGATTAGAGCTTGAAACATATGAAGAGCACTATTGTCCACATGAAGATAAAGAACATATAAAAGATGCAGTTTATGGACTTCCTGAGTACTATAAAGAAGAGTTAAAGTCTTCACAACTAGTTGCAAACCCAGGATGTTTCCCAACAGCAGCACTTTTAGCGCTTTTCCCTTTTATTGATTATATTGACACAAATGCACAAATCTTTATTGATGCAAAAACAGGAATGAGTGGAGCTGGAAAAGGTTTAAAAGAGGTTACTCATTTTGGTCATTTAAATGAAAATTGCCATGCATATAATCCTTTTAAACATAGACATATGCCAGAAATTCAAGAGAAAGTAAAAATAGTAAAGGGTGTTGATTGTCAAATCAATTTTGTGCCACATCTACTACCTATTACAAGAGGAATGTTAGTTTCTGTATTTGCAACACTAAAAGAAGATGTTGATGTAAACAAAGTTTTAGAAGAAGCTTATAAAGACTCTCCTTTTGTTAGAGTTAGAAATACTCCTGTTGATTTAAAATCAACAGCAGGAACAAACTTCTGTGATATCTTTGTCGAAACAAATGGAAAAGCACTATTTGTAAACTCTTCTATTGATAATCTATTAAGAGGTGCTTCATCTCAAGCAGTTGTAAATGCAAACTTAATGTGTGGATTAGATGAAGAAGAAGGAATTCCAAAAATAGCTTATGTTCCATAGTATAAAAAAAGATTCAATTTTTATAGCTGATTCTCATTTTAACGAGAAAAACCAAGAGCTATTAACACTTTTAGAAAAAATTGCAAATAAACAATTGAACCCATCACAACTTTTTTTGATGGGGGATATTATTGATTTTATTTCTGGTGAAAGTAAATACTTTATAAAAACAAATAAAAAAGTTGTTGATTTAATAAATCAAATCTCAAATAGTATTGAGGTTTTTTATTTAGAGGGAAATCATGACTACAATCTTCAAAATATATTTCCAAATGTAAAAGTATTTAAAAGAGAAAATCAACCAGTTAACTTTATCTTTGAAGATAAAACAATAGCTATGTCCCATGGAGATATTTTTACTCCGTGGCATTATAATCTGTATTGCACAATTATTAGGAATAAACCTTTACTTGTATTTTTAAATCTAATAGATTTTGCTAATGTAATCTCTAAAAAAATAGAGAGTTCTTTACTTAAAAAAAATATTTGTGGTGTGATTGATGACTTTGACTCTTTTGCTAAAAAAAGACTTTCTAATTATAAAACAGATTTAGTTGTTGAAGGACATTTTCATCAAGGTAAAACTTTCAAAAGCGAAAAACAAACTTATATAAATATTCCATCATTATGTTGTTCTAAACAGTATGTATTATTTGATGGTGAATTTGCAGGAGTAAATATATGATTAATGAAAGTACAATTATGACTTTTCTTATGGTTATATCTGTAATCATTGTAGTTTTATTAGTTATTATCATTATGTTGATAATGCAAAATAAAGGTGGTAAAAAAAGTAAGAAAAGGCATAAGATGAGTACTTCTTATCATAAAGTAAATATGCCAAATACAATGAAGCTTTATTTACCAAATGTAATTGAAAAAATGTCTAAAAAAGAAGTTTTAGGAATTACTAAAAAAGTATATGAGTCTTATAAAATCTTTGACTATAAAAAAATGGACTTAAATGAATTAGATAAAAAAGAGTGGCATACTTGGCAGGTTTCTTTTTTATTTATGATGTATAAACAAGACCAAGAGTTTTTTATTCCAAATCAAGATGCAATTTTTCATCCATTTTTAATTAAATCATCAGCAAATGATATGAAAAGCTTTGTAAGGGGTTTAATAAAAAAATATGAAAATCATGTAGATACTTCTTTAGATAAAGACTCTTTATGTAAAGAGTATTTATGGTCAAATAAAGATATCTCAATACTTTTTTACTTCTTGGCAAATTATAAAAACTATTAAAAGGATATATTATCGCACAATTTAAAGTTAATAGTGAATATGAACCAGCAGGTGACCAGCCTGTAGCAATTGATGCAATTAGTAAATCAATTTTAGATGGAAATAGATATACAACATTAGAAGGTGTTACTGGTTCTGGTAAAACTTATACTATGGCAAAGGTAATTGAGAAAACTCAAAAGCCAACATTAATTATGACTCATAATAAAACTCTTGCTGCACAGTTATATTCTGAGTTTAGACAGTTCTTTCCTAACAATCACGTAGAATATTTTATCTCTTATTATGATTATTATCAACCAGAAGCATATATTCCAAGAACTGACCTTTTTATAGAAAAAGATTCATCTATTAATAGTGAATTAGAAAGATTAAGACTTAGTGCAACAGCATCATTACTTAGCTTTGATGATGTTATTGTTATTGCTTCAGTTTCAGCTAACTATGGTTTAGGTAATCCAAATGAATATAAAGCAATGGTTCAAAGAATTGAAGTAGGCTTTGAATATTCTCAAAGAGAGTTTTTACTTAAACTTGTAGAGATGGGATATAAAAGAAATGATTCATTTTTTGATAGGGCTGATTTTAGAGTAAATGGTGATGTTATTGATATTTATCCTGCTTATTTTGAAGATGAGTATATTCGTGTTGAGTTCTTTGGTGATGAAGTAGAATCAATCACAAAACATGAATACTTAACAAATGAAAAAACAAAGTCTTTAGAAGAAGCTATTATTTACTCAGTTAATCCATTTGTTGTTACAAGTGAAAATTTAGGCAAAGCAGTAAAGCAAATAGAAGAAGAGCTTGATGAAAGGCTTGATTACTTTACAAAAGAAGATAAGCTAGTTGAGTATCAAAGATTAAAACAAAGAGTTGAGTTTGATTTAGAGATGATTGAAGGTACTGGTATGTGTAAAGGAATTGAAAACTATGCACGTCATTTAACTGGACTAAAACCCGGACAAACTCCTTATTCACTTATGGATTATTTTGAACAAATAGGAAAAGACTTCTTACTAATTGTTGATGAATCACATGTTTCTTTACCTCAATTTAGAGGAATGCATGCAGCAGATAGAAGTAGAAAAGAGGTTCTTGTTGATTATGGATTTAGATTACCAAGTGCTTTAGATAATAGACCATTAAAATTTGATGAGTTTATAAATAAAGCTTCTTCATATCTTTTTGTATCTGCAACACCAGCTGAGCTTGAAATAGAAAAAAGTGATGTGGTAGCAAAACAGATTATTAGACCAACGGGGCTTTTAGACCCAATTATTCAAATAGAAGATAGTGAGTATCAAGTAGAGAAACTACATGATGAGATTAAAAAAACGGTTGAAAAGGATGAAAGAGTTTTAGTAACCGTATTAACTAAAAAGATGGCAGAAGAGTTAACTTCTTATTATTCTGATTTAGGAATTAAAGTTAAATATATGCACTCTGATATTGATGCAATTGAGAGAAATCAAATTATTCGAGAGCTTAGAGTAGGTGAGTTTGATGTTCTTGTTGGAATTAACTTACTTAGAGAGGGACTTGATATTCCAGAAACATCACTTGTAGCTATCTTAGATGCAGATAAAGAAGGTTTCCTAAGAAGTAGAACTTCTTTAGTTCAAACAATGGGAAGGGCTGCAAGAAATCAAAATGGTAGAGTAATCCTTTTTGCAAAGAAAATTACTGATTCTATGAAGTATGCAATTGATTTAACAAATGAAAGAAGAGCTATACAAGAAGAGTTTAATAAGAAACATGGAATAACTCCTAAAACAACAAAAAGATCAATAGATGAAAATCTAAAACTTGAAGAGTACGATGATGTAGCTTGGAAAAAAGAGAAGTTACAAAAAATGCCAGCAGCAGAGAGAAAGAAAATCTTAATTGAGTTAAATAAACAGATGCAAAAAGCTGCAAAAGATTTAAACTTTGAAGAAGCAATTAGATTACGTGATGAGATTGAGAAATTAAAAAAGGCGTAAAATGAATATTGGAATTTATATTTATGATAATGCTGAGGTTTTAGATTTTTCTGGACCTTATGAAGTTTTTTCTGTAGCAAATAGATTTTTAGAAGAAAAACACAATCTATTTTTTATTTCTGAAAAAGAAGAAGTAATAAAAGCAAGAGGTGAGTATAAGGTTTTAAGTGACTTTACAATTGAAACTCATCCTAAACTTGATGTTTTAATAGTTGTTGGTGGAGTTCATACTAAGGAACTAGAAAAACAAAATGTTATTAATTGGCTTACAAAACAAACAAAAACTTGTAAACTTATAGCTTCTGTATGTACAGGAGTTTTTTTATTAGCAAAAGCAAATATTGTAACAAACCATAAAGTAACTACTCACTGGGAAGATATTGAAGATTTAAAAAATAGTTTTCCTAGCTTAGATGTAAAAGATGATGTCAGATGGGTAGATGAAGGAAATATTGTAAGCTCTGCTGGAATATCTGCTGGTATTGATATGAGTTTACATTTGATTTCAAAACTTTATAATGAAGACTTAGCTTTAAAAACCGCAAAACAAATGCAGTTTGACTGGACAAAAAATTAAAGGAAGAAAAAATTGCCAAGACTTAAAAAAGCAACAAAAGAAGAGATACAAATTATTAAAGAAGCCTTCCAAGAAAAATATTCAGGTGCTGTTACTGAGTTAGAATATAAAAATGACTATGAGTTATTAATAGCTATTATTCTTTCAGCACAATGTACTGATAAAAGAGTAAATATTATTACTCCAGCTTTATTTGAAAAGTATCCTGATGTTTTTTCACTTGCTGAAGCTTCTTTAGATGATGTAAAAGAGTTACTTAAAACTTGTTCATTTTTTAATAATAAAGCAAAAAATATTATAAAAATGGCACAAAGTGTTATTGCCGATTATGATGGGGATATTCCACATAATCAAAAAGAGCTTATCAAACTAGCAGGAGTAGGAAATAAAACTGCTAATGTATTTATGATTGAGTTTGAGGGCGCAAATTTAATGGCTGTTGATACTCATGTATTTAGAGTTTCTCATAGACTTGGACTTTCATATGAAAAAACAGTTGAAAAAACTGAAGCTGATTTAGTAAAAAAATTAAAAGATGATTTGCATATTTTTCATCAAGCAATGGTTTTATTTGGAAGATATACATGTAAAGCATTAAGTCCTGATTGCGACAATTGTTTATTTCCCCATGTATGCAAAACAACAAAGTCTTTTAAACCACAATAATAAAAGAAAAAATTAGTTTTTTTATTTTATTTACAAATTTTATTATAACTGTTATTATTAATTAATTCCAAAAAGGAGTTGATTATGAAAACAGTTACAAAAATAGATTCTATTAGATTAGCACATCATTTTAAAAAAGATTCAATCAATCTTTATTATGTGGAAAAACCTTATGGTGAGTTTAGTGACTCTATTGTTAAGATTGAAATTTTAGAGAATGATAGAATAACTGGACAAGTTGAAGTTCCTTATGAAAATATTGATAGTATTATCAATACTTTAACAAAAGTAAAAGAGAAGTTTGACACAAATCCTAAAACAGAAGATTTACATGATGAGTTAGCAGCAGATGTTGGAGGAGGTCAGTAGTCTATTTTTAGATGAACTTCTCTAAAAATAGATTTTTGATATGTGAGTTTAATCCATTTGAATTAAACATTATAATCTCTCTATAAAATCTTTGAAGATTCTTTTCTATTAAAATAGACTTTCCACCATTTAAAATCATAGCTGTTGTAATAATATCTTGAATTGTGTTAAATAAGTCAATTCTAATTTGGTCTAAATAAGCTCCATTTTGTGTTTCAATAAAAGCATCTTTTAGTTTATTGATTCTTTTTTTAGACTCTTTTTTAATTTTTCATTTTCAATATTTTCAATTGCACCTAATGCAACTCCATAAAGAGCATAATGAACAGTTTTTGATAGAGATTTATTTTTTGTATAGTGTCCTATTTCATGAGATGAAACTATATTTTCTTCTTTTACGAAAAAGTCTTTTAATTCTATATTTACCGTATTTAAAGAGTAGCCTACAAAAGTCTCAGGGGCTTCAATTATATTAAACCCCTTTTTCTTTTTGAACTTTGCAAGAACTTCATACTCTTTATTGTCATAGTGAAAACCAATTAGCAGTTTATCAAATATTTTATATCCACTTGCCCATGTAAGTTGACCATTTAATTTATATCCACCTTGACATTTCTTTGCACTTACAACAGTCTTATTATCTCTTAAGTGGTTTATAGAAATACCACATTTCTTTTTAAAGAAGTGTTCTTTTCTTTTAAAATTATTTTTTGTCATAATTGCATTTGCTGCAAGTATTTGAATAGCTAAAAAAGATAAAGAACCAGAATAGGGTGTAATTTTTCTAAATAGTCTAAACTTTAGTAGTTCAGGACTATGGCTAGGATATTTATGAAAAGAGAAAAGCTCATTTTCATAAGCAATATCAAAAGCCTTTTTCAAGGCTTTATAGTCACTATCCATTTTATGTGAAGGAATAGTTTTTAATTGAGAAGTTGTTTTTTTAATATTATTTAAAAACTTTTTTTCTAGTGACATTTACTATTTCTTTGTACACTTTTCATCTAGTTTGTCAAAGTTTTCAAATACAAATTCATCTTCTATTTTTACTACTTTAACATTTTTTACACTACAAAGGTACTCTTTGCCATCTTTTAAAGTAATAAAGTCAAAATCATATATAAAGTTAGTTTTTGAAGAAACCATTTTATTATTTAATCTTTCATATGAGAACTTAGAGATTTTAACCTCATGTGTTTTTTCATATTTTGTTTTAAAAACTTCTGGAACTTCTTGTTTTTTGTCTTCTATTAAAGCATAAGTTAGAATACCACTTAAAACTAAAACAGCAATTAGAATACCGAACTCTTTTCCTTCAAATTTTCCATTTACTTTATATATTATATAAGCTACTAAAACAATAAATAAAATTGCTATTAACATTATTTGCATAATTAGTTTCCTTTTAGTCTGTTTTTAAATTCACTAGGACTTAAATACTTATTTGGTGAGGGTGCTTTTTTCGATGTTTTATCAATAGAACTAGATACTGGTTTTGCACTATTATATTGTCTATTTGTTGAGATGTTATTTATAAGTCCATCTTTTAAATTATCTAAAATATTCATTACAGTTTTTACATTTTTTTCATCAATATCAAGTGTAATTTTAGCCATAAAAATCCTTTGTGGAAGTATATCATAAAAAAAAATAAAAAAAGTTTTTAAGTCTTTTCTTAAAAATATATAAAGTTTAACAATTAATTAACACAGGCAGATTAGAATAATAAAAAAATTCAAGGACGTTAAATGAAAAAGATTATTTCTTTATCTATGGCTTGTACATTATCTTTACTTGCTAATGAAACTATTGACCTACCTTTAGTTGAAGTTTCTGAAAAAGTTAATAAAAAAGTTGTAAATAATATTAGTAGTGAACAAATAAAATCTGCTGACTTAGCAGAAACACTTACAAAAAAAGTTCCTTCTATAAGTTTAGTAAGAAGAAGTGGTATTGCAAATGATATTATTTTAAGAGGTGCAAAAAAAGATAATATCAATATATTAATTGATGATAGTAAGATTTATGGAGCATGTCCAAATAGAATGGACCCAGCAACTTCTCATGTACTAACAAATAATATAGAAACTGTAGAAGTAATTGAAGGTCCTTATGATATTGAAAATTTTGGTACATTAAGTGGTTTAGTTAAAGTTAAAACAAAAGAACCAAGTGAAAAGCTAAGTGGTGAAGTTAATCTAAACCTAGGAAGTTATGGTTATAAAAAAGGTTCATTTACTGTTAGTGGTGGAAATGAACATGTAAAACTTTTATTATCAGCTTCAAAAGAAGAATCAGACCAATATAAAGATGGTGATGGTAATGACTTTTTAGAGCAACAAATTGAAAAAAATGTTCCTGTTGCAAATAGATATAAAAGTGATGATATTGAAGCTTATGAAAAAGAGACTATTTTAACAAAAGCAATTTTTAATATTGATGATTCTTCTGAAATAACTGTGTCGTATACTGCAAATAGAAGTGATAATGTTTTATATCCAAATACTCCAATGGATGCAGATTATGATGATTCAGATATTTATACATTTGATTATACGAAAAGAAATCTAGGAGAATATTCAAAAGAGTTAAACTTAGAATACTACTACTCAAAAGTTGACCACCCAATGAGTACAGCTTTAAGAAATAGAACAACTGGAATGATGCCTCCTATGGCAATTATAACTAATCATATGAAATCTTCAATTTGGGGAACAAAACTAAAAAATAAGTTAGATATTGCAAATGGTGAATTATTAGTTGGACTTGATACAAGTACAAGAAACTGGAGAGGTAGAATGTATAACTCTACAGGTACCATGGATAGTACTTCACTATCATCAACTGATACAAGAAATATTGCAATGTTCTCTTCTTTCAAAAAATCATTTGGAGCTCTTGATTTAGAAGTAGGTGCAAGATATGATGATACTGAAATTGATGTTACTGATTCATCTAAAACAGATAGAGACTATAATGAATTAAATGGACATATTTTCTCTATTTATAATCTTGATAAAGATACTAAAATCTTTGCAGGTATTGGTAAATCTTCAAGGGTTCCAGATGCAAGAGAGTTATACTATGGTTCAACAAACCATGATTTAGAAGCTACAAAAAACTATGAAATAGATTTAGGGTTTGAAAAAACTATTGGTGATTTCAATGTAAAAACTAAACTATTCTATTCAAAACTTGATGACTATATTTATAATATGGGAGCAGGGGTTTTTGAAAATATTGATGCAAAAATTTATGGTACAAGTGTAAACGGGTACTACTTATTAAATGATGAGTTCATTTTAGATTATGGATTAGCTTATCAAAGAGGTAAAAAAGATGGTAATTATGCTGATAAAGATTTAGCAGAAATCCCACCATTAAAAATGAACTTAAGTTTAACATATCAAAAAGATGTATCTAAGTTTACTACAGAGCTTATTGCGGTTGATAACTGGAATGAATATGATAGTTCTGCAAATGAACAGAACTTAGATGGTTATGCAGTTGTAAATATGAAGTATGATAGAGAGTTAAATAAAAACTTTAATTTAACTCTTGGTGTTGATAACTTATTTGACAAAACATATGCTTCAACAAATACTTACCAAGATATAAAATATATTCCTACAGCAGGAGAACAAACTCTTATTAATGACCCAGGAAGATATTTTTACGTAAATTTAAAATACTCTTTTTAAACTAAGAAGCTTTACTTCTTAGTTTAATTAATATCAAAATTAGCTAGTCTCATAAGTGTAGTACTAGCTGGTTTTATAAGCTTATCATTAAAGTCATAATATACATTGTGACAAGGTTTTTGATGTTTCTCAATTCCATCATCACTTCCAATAAGTGCAAAAGCACCAGGGATTGTATTTAAGTAGTAACTAAAGTCTTCACTTGCCATAATTGGTGTAGCTATATTACTTTGCCAGTTTTCGCCAAGAGTTTTCTTTAAAGCTTCTCTCATCATGGAAGCTTGTATTTCATGATTTATTGTTGCTTGATATCTATCTCTTAATTCAATTTCAACTTCTACATTATAAGATTTTGCTACATCTTTTGTAATCTTTTCTATTTGTTCAAAAACAAACTGTTTTAGCTCAATTGTAGGAACTCTAATGCTTCCTTCTATTTTTGCATTATCAGGAATGGTAGTAAGTTCACTTCTTGCGTCAATTGATGTCACTGAAACTACTACACTATCTTGAGGAGCAATTTGTCTTGCAACAATTTGTTGTAAAGCCAAAGTTATAGCACTTGAAGCTAAAACTGGGTCTTTACAAATTTCAGGTTGAGAAGAGTGTCCACCTTTTCCTTTTACATCAATATGAAAAGTTCCATTTCCTGCCATAACTGTACCATCTGGGCAAACTGCTTGACCAAACTTTATAGCTGGCCAATTATGCCAACCAAATATCATATCAACACCTTCTAAACAACCTTCTTCAATCATCTTTTTAGCTCCATGTCCTCCTTCTTCAGCAGGCTGGAAAACTAATGAAACAGGGTTTGGAAGTTTGTCTTCATTTTGTTTTAACCAAATTGCAGCAGCTATTAAGGTAGCTGTATGTCCATCATGTCCACAAGCATGCATACATTGAGGTTTTTGTGATTTATATGCTACATCAGTTTTCTCTTCTAAAGGTAAGGCATCAATATCTCCTCTTAAGGCAATATGAGGGCCTTTTTTATCTTGAGCCAGTAAACCGACAGTTCCTGTATTTGCATAGGTTTTAAAAGGAATTCCATGTTGTTCTAAAACTTCTCTAATATTTTTTGCAGTATTAGTTTCTTCCCATTTTAATTCAGGGTTTTTATGTAAATTATGTCTAAAATTTATTGCATAATCTATTACTTCATCAAAATTTTTATACATAATAACTCCTTTCTTATTAATCCAATTATATCATTTTATGAATAGCTTTCTTGGAAAATCACATAGTGTTTCTACTCCATCATCTGTAATTAGAATACTCTCCGTAATCTCCATTCCCCAATCATCTTGCCAAATTCCTGGCATAAAGTGAAAGGTCATACCTGCTTCTAAAACTGTTAAATCTGAAGCTCTTAAACTGCAAGTTCTCTCACCCCAATCTGGTGGATAACTAACTCCAATTGGATAGCCACATCTTGCACCATTTCTATCTATTCCAAATTTTTTCATTACCTTGTCTACAGCATTTGCTATGTCACAAGTTCTATTTCCTGGTTTTGCTTCTTCTAATCCAGCATGAATAGCTTCTTGTAAAGCATTTTGGGCATCAAGAAACTTTTGTTCAGGTTTTCCCATAAAAATTGTTCTTGACATTGGTGCATGGTATCTTTTATAACAGCCTGATATCTCAAAAAATGTTGCTTCTTTTCTTTTAAAAGGTCTATCATCCCATGTAATATGAGAAGCTGATGCATCTGGCCCTGATGGAAGTAAGGGAACTATAGAAGGGTAGTCTCCTCCAAAACCATCGACTCCTTCAATGGCAGTTTCATAGATTTGTGATACAACATGACTTTTAGGAATACCAACTCTTACAATATCAAGTACTCTTTGATGTATTTTTTGAGTGATTCTTCCTGCAATCTTCATATACTCAATCTCTTTTTTACTCTTTTTGCCCCTTGCCCAATTTACTAGGTTGTTTGCATTTATAAAGTTTGCATTTGGAAGAGTTGCCATTAATCTAAAGTGTGCTTCTGCTGAATAGTAATAGTTATCTCTTTCTGTTGCAATATTTACTTTTCCCCAACCTTTTTTATTGATAATATTTTCTCCAATCCAAGTCATTGGGTGTTCGTCTAGGTTTTGTACATACTTTTCAGGATAGCCATATAAATTATCTTCTTTCATATAGCATTTTATCAAGGCTGCATTTCTATCCATAAGTCTTCCAAACCAAATAGGCTCTTCTTCATCAAGACTGATTATTACTCCTTGATGAACATAAAAAGACCATCCATCATATCCTGTAAGCCAGTTCATATTCCCTGGGTCAGTAGCAAGTAAAACATCAATTCTTCTTTGTTGCATCATTGCTTTTACTTTTCTGATTCTTTGAATATACTCTTTTTTAGTAAAAGGTAATTTTGCTTGCATAGTTCTTCCTTTTATTATAAGTCTATTTGACTGGACCTACCCATACTTGTTGAGTATTTACAAACATTTTAATACCATGTGGTCCTAACTCTTTTCCTAGACCTGATTTTTTTACCCCTCCACTTGGAAGTCTAGGATCTGATTTAACAATACCATTTACAGAAACTTGTCCTGTAACAATTTTGCTTGCTAGTTTTTTTCCTTTTTCAACATCTCCTGTCCAGATTGAACCACCAAGACCATACTCTGTATCGTTTGCTATTTTTATAGCTTCTTTTTCATCTTTTGCTTTTATTACTGCTGCAATTGGTCCAAATGTTTCTTGGCATGATACTACCATTCCAGGATTCACATCTACAAGCATTGTTACAGGGAAGAAGAAGCCTTGACCTTCATGTCTTTGTCCTCCTAAAACAAGTCTAGCCCCAGCTTGTATAGATCTATCTACTTGATTGTGCATTTCTTCAACTAGCTCTTTCCTTGCAATAGGTCCAATAGTAGTTGATTCATCTTTTGGGTCACCTAGTTTAAGTTTTTCAAATCTTGTTTTTAAAAGTTCAATAAACTCTTCATAGATTGGCTCTTCTACTATAATTCTTTTTGCTGCAATACAAGACTGTCCTGCATTGATATATCTTGAAAGAACAATAGTATCAGCAGCTTTTTCTAAATCACTTGTATCAGCTAATACAATAGCTGGGTCACTTCCACCTAATTCTAAAACTACTGGTTTTATTTCACTTCCTGCTATAGCACCAACACTTGCACCTGCTTTTGATGAACCTGTTAAAGATACACCTTTTACAATAGGATTTCTAATAACTGATTCTAAACTTTCATGTCCTACTACTAAGTTTTGAACTAAGTTTTTAGGAGCACCTGCTTTTTCAAAGGCCTCAATAATTCTTACTGCACAAAGTGGAGTGTGGGAATCATGTTTCATAACACAAGCATTTCCAGACATAAGTGCAGGTGCTAAATATCTAAATGCTAACCAAAATGGTGCATTCCAAGGTAAAATACCAAGAGTAACTCCTATAGGAAGGTATTGTACATAACTTTCAGTTGCATCAGATTCTAAAAATTCAGTTTTTAAATAGTCCTCACCAAATTGTGCATAGTGTTCAGCTGCCCAAGCAGCTTTGTTTACTTCTCCTCTTGCTTCGTTGATAGGTTTTCCCATCTCTTCTGTCATAGGAAGTGCATAGTAGTCAAGATTGTCTTTCATCTCTTTTGCTACGGCATTTAAAAGTTCTGCTCTTTTTTCATAACTTGTATCTTCCCAAGTTGTTTCAAAAACATCTTGGGCTTTTTCTAAAATTTCTCGAGCTTCTTGTAGTGTATGCATTTTTATTTCATATACAGTCTCTTGTGTATATGGATTGATTGATTTAAAGTGTGTATTGCTGTATCCCATTTTTCTATCCTTAAAAAATGTCCCAGTTTTTAAGGGACCTAAATTTATTTATATTTTCTTTTAGCGATGAGAATAAATCTCATCTAAAGAAACAAATCCTAAAGGAAGCAACAAGTTGCTTTTATCCTAAAACTGCTTCTACTGAAGCAACAAATCTATTTAGACCTTCATTTAAAACATCATCTTCTATTGTTAAAGGTGGAATAAATTTAATAATCTCTCCCGTTGAGCAAGCTGCAATGATTAAGCCATTTTTGTAGCAGTTTGCAGTTATCTCTTTTACTGTATCAGCACTATCAAACTCAATTGCTAACATCATTCCTTTTTGTCTTACATCAACTACTTTTGAGTATTTAGAGTTTAGTTCATCTAAAACTTCTCTAATAATATTTCCTTTTCTTTTTGTTTCATTGTTAAACTCTTCATCTTTAAAGTACTCAATACCAACTTTACCAGCAACAAAAGATAGTCCTTGGCCTCTAAATGTTCCAGTATGTTGTCCTGGACTCCAAGCTTTATCTACTTCAGGTTTATTAATTAGCATGCCAATAGGAGTTCCAAGACCACCAAGACCTTTTGCTAAAATAATAATATCTGGGTCAATGTCAAGGTCGTCAAAACTAAAGTAACTACCACATCTTCCACTACCACATTGAATACTATCAAGAATAAATAGTGCACCTGTGTCATTTGCTAGTTTTTGAACACCTTGTAGCCACTCTTTTGTAGCAACTCTAACACCACCTTCTGCTTGAACAGGCTCAACAATAAATGCTGCTGGAGGAAGCATTCCTGATGCTAAATCAAACATTTTTTGTCGTAAGTTTTCTAAGGCTTCCATATCATTGAACGTATCTCTAATAACATGAGTTAAAGGAACACCTGAGCTACTTCTAAAAGCATTATTAGCTGTACAAGCTAAAGCTCCAAGTGTCATTCCATGAAATCCTCTATTAAAAGCAACAACTTCTGTTCTTCCTGTAACTTTTCTTGCAAGTTTCAATGCCCCTTCAACTGCATTTGTTCCAGTTGGTCCTGTAAATTGAAGTTTTCTATCTTCCCATCCACGTGGTTTTAAAATTGTTTCAACAAAAGTATCTATGAATTCTCTTTTTACATCTGTAAACATATCTAAAGAGTGAACAACACCATCTCTTTGAATAAAATCTATAATTGCTTCTTGCATTTTAGGGTTATTGTGTCCAAAGTTTAAAACCCCTGCACCTGCAAAGAAGTCAACAAACTCTTTGTCATTTTCATCTGTCATAACAGCATTTTTTGACTTTTTAAATACAGTTGGAACTGCTCTACAATATGCTCTAATCTCTGATTCATTTTTTTCAAAAGTTATTGTTTCATTTGCCATTTTAGATCCTTTTTTAAATTTTTTATTTGTTTTATAGTATTTGAAAAGACCCATTCTAATTTGATAATTAATATGCAAATTAGTTATTCCAATAGACAATTAATTTTTTATTGTAATTAATTGTAGGAAGGGTCTATCTGGCGATAATAATAAGGCTTTTTTCTTGAACTAGTAAGTTTTGAATATATTTAATAGGGTGATTACTTATATAAATGTTTTTACATAAGTTTAGAGCGAAACAAATTGTATGGTTGATTTTTAAAATAAAGAAGTTAAAAAAACTCATTTGAAAGCTCCTTTAAAAAGTTTATATTAGATGGTAACTAATATTTTTAAAAGAGTCAATCATTTTTAGAAAAATTTTGTATAAAAATTAATCAAAATCCATTCTTACTTGTGTTTGTCCTGTTGTACAGAACTCTTCATCAATTTTTTTAGCAATTGTTTCAAAGTCTACACCTTGAACTTTTTTGAAGGATTTCATTATCTGTTTTTTTCCATTTACTAACTCTTTTGATTTAATACCATGGGAGATAGAAAGAGATGCTTCAACAAAGGCAGAAAGTTTATCACACTGCTTAAGTGCAACACCATCAATTGCGTTGTATTTATCCATATTATATTTTGAGACATCATCAACAAGTTTTGATTTTCCATCTTCATAGATTCTATTTTCAAACTCATCTTTATGTTCTTCAAACATTCCAAGTATGTAGCAAAACTCATCATGAATAGAGTCTGGAATATTTGGTAAAATCTCATCATTGATTTTTTTGATTTCATACTCAGCAATAATATCTGATAAATCATCAACTGAGTATTTTACAGGAGTAATTATATCTCTAGTTAAAGCTTCTGGTAAATCATGGAAAAGAGAAACAAAGAAGTTGTTTTCTAATCTTTTATCACAAGCATTTACTTCAAGTGAGTAGAAGTAAGAAAAAATTGCAACAGTAAGCATATGACCTAATACAGAAGTTTCTGGAACTCTTGGAGTTTGTGCCCATCTTTTTTGAAATCTTAGTCTTCCACTTAAGTCAACTATTTTTGCAAGTTTTTTATTTAGTGCAATTTTTCTAACACCAATTAATTCATAATAGTCTTCAATCTCTTCTTCAACACTTTTTTTAACATCTTCAATATCTGAAAGAAATTGTGAAGTTTGATATACAATAGAAAACTCCCACTTAGTAGAAAGGTATGATGCTGCTTTTAGTATAAACCTCTCTTTTTTATACATATTAGGGTTGTTTAAATAGTCTTCAAATTTTTGAAGAAAAATACCATTGTCTATATTTTGTAAAGATTCTTTTAAATTTGCAATTACCCAAGAGTTAATCTCTTTTGCTCTTTTTTGTAAGGCATTTCTAAAAACATCAGGTCTTATGTCAGTTACAACTACACGTCTAAGGAATTCAAAAACACCAGCTTCAATTAAGTGAGTGTAGTTTATGTCTTTTTCAAATTTTGCGATAAAGTAAGCGATAATAAATTTGTGGGCTTGTTTGTCAAGCTCTACAAGCTCAACCATTCTTGGGTAGTCATTCCATCTTTGAATAGATGCAGAAGAGAAGATATAATCAATTATTTTTGGATTTATCATCAATCATCCTTTTTGTTTTTTGAGTCATCGCCAAAGAAGATCATTTTTTTTCCTAGCATCATCAGTGCGACGACCACACCGACGACGACATAGGCTACCCAAGGTTCATGCATTTTTTATACTCTACAAGAACCAAATAGGTTGTTTATTTTTTCAACTCTACCTTCATGTCTTCCACCTTCAAAAGAAGATGAGTTCCATGCATCAATAATTGATTCAATCATTCCTGGACCAGAAACTCTTTCACCTAAACAAAGTACATTTGCATCATTGTGCTCTCTTGCCATTTTTGCAGAGTATTCATTGTGACAAAGTGCAGCTCTAATTCCATCAAACTTATTAGCTGCCATTGACATTCCAATTCCTGAACCACAAATTAAAACACCTTTGCTATTTTCATTTGCTAATACTTCTTTACATAGTTTTGCTGCAAAGTCTGGATAATCAACTCTATCTTTTGTATTTGGTCCTAAGTCAATTACTTCGTGTCCTCTTGCTTCAAATAGCTCTTTTACATAAGCTTTAAAATCAATACCTGCGTGATCTGCTGCAATAAAGTATTTCATTTAGTATATTCCTTTTTCGTGATTAATTTCTAACTCTTTTCCGTGCATGTCTTCTTCTAAAGACTCTACTGTTCTAAATACTCTGTCCCATCTAACTTCTTTGTTTTCATCCCAAGAGAAATAGATAAACCAAGGTTTTCCTACTATAAATTTATAGTTAACAGTTCCCCAAAATCTAGAGTCGTTTGAGTGGTCTCTATTATCACCCATCATGAAGAACTCATCTTCTGGGATTTTAATAGGCATCATATCAAATAGTTGATATGGTTGTAATCCGTCTCTTTTTACACTTGGGTCATTGTGAATTCCTGGGTGCTCATCTCTATATGGATCTACTACAAAAAGTTTTCCACCAGTTTCAATAATTTTTTCTTTTGGATAGTTTTCCCTTACGAAATCATTACCTTCTCTTGGGTGTAAAAATAGATGTTTTTCTTTTAGTGCAACAATATCACCAGGAAGAGCAACTGCTCTTTTTACATAGTGAATGTTATCATTATTTGGGTATCTAAATACAACAATATCACCTCTTTTAGGTCTATCACCTTCAATTAAGTGACCATTTCCTTTAAAATCAGGTAATACTTGTACTTCAATCCAAGGAATTCTTGGAACTGGAATACCATATGAGAACTTTTTAACAAAAAGCATATCCCCAATAAGAAGAGTATTTTTCATACTTCCACTTGGAATAACAAATGCTTGCGCAACAAAAAATATAATTGTTAATACAATTACAATTGTACCAGTCCAAGAAGAAGACCAGTTATATAGTTTTCTTAGCATTATTTACTTTCTCTTTTGTCTCTTAAGTATGCAGCTTTAAGTGTGTTTTTTAGAAGCATACCAATAGTCATTGGTCCAACTCCACCTGGAACAGGAGTAATATGTGTACATTTCTCTTTACAATCTTCAAAGTCAGCATCACCAGTTAGTTTACCCGTGTCAAGTCTATTGATCCCTACATCAATAACAACTGCACCTTCTTTTAACATATCACCTTTTAATAAATGTGGAACACCAACAGCAATAATTACAATATCAGCAGCTTTTGTATGAGCGCTTAAGTCTTTTGTTCTAGAGTTACAAACTGTAACTGTAGCTTTTGCATTGATTAAAAGTGATGCCATTGGTTTTCCAACAATATCAGATGAACCAATTACAACTGCATTTTTTCCAGATAGTTCAATACCATACTCTTCGAACATTCTCATTACACCAAATGGTGTTGCAGGTAAAAATGAATCTAAGTTTGAAACCATTCTTCCTACATTGTATGGGTGGAATCCATCTACATCTTTTAAAGGATTAATTGCTTCTAAAACAGTAGTAGTATCAATGTGTTTTGGTAATGGTAGTTGAACTAAAATACCATCAAGTTTTGGGTCATTGTTCATTTTTTCAATTAATTCTAGTAACTCTTCTTGAGTTGTTGAAGAATCTCTTGTATGAACTTCTGAATAAATACCAGCAGCTTCACATGATTTATGCTTACTATTTACATAAGTTGCACTTGCCGCGTCATCACCAACTAGAACTACAGCTAGTCCTGGAGTAATATTTTGTTCATTTTTAAGTTTTTCAACTTCAACTCTTACTTCTTCTTTGATTTTATTTGATAATGCTTTTCCATCAAGTAGTGTCATTGGGTTATAGCCTCATATCTATTTAATTTTAAGCTAGTATAATATCTAAAATCTTTTTAATATAGAATTACATAATAAAGGCTTATATTGAAGTTTATATCTTTTGTTTTAGTTATGACAAGTTTTATCTTTGCAAATGGTTTAGATAATTCATTTATAACTAGGTTTGAATATGGAGCGATGTTATACGAAAATCCTAGGGGAGTAGGGTGTATAAAATGTCATGGAAAAGGAAACAAACCAGTTGTAATAGCAAAATACAAAGAGTTCGATAAGAAAACAAAAAAATTAGTTGAGAAAAAAATTGTAGCACCTGCTATAAATAATGTAAGCTTTGAAGTTTTTTTAGACAAATTAAGATCTGATAAAACAGAATCAAAAGTTATGCCAACATATTTTATGACAAATGAAGAGTTAAAATCACTATATTACTACATAAAAAATATAAAATAAACTTCTTAAACAAATCTTAATATAATTTTAAGTAAAATTCGCGTTCAAATTTAAAACAAAGGAAATGTTATGTTAGAGGGTATCGTAAGAGATAGTATGACAAAACAAGCAACTAAAACTTTAAGAAGAGATGGTTTCTTAATTGCAAATATCTATGGAAAAGGTTTAGAAAACGTTAATGCAGCATTCAAAAAGAATGAATTCATTAAATTTTTAAGAAATAAATCAACACTTGCATTTGATGTAAACGTTGGTGGAAATCAAATCAAAGTTGTAGTACAAGAATATCAAAAATGTCCAATCACTTCTGATTTATTACATGTTGATTTAATGGTTGCACAACCAGGTGTTAAAACTACTTATAAAGTTCCAGTAACTGTAGAAGGTACACCAAAAGGTCTTAAAAATAAAGGTCTATTCATTTATCACAAGAAAAGAGTTCCAGTTAAATCTACAATTGAAAACTTACCAGAGTCTTTCCATTTAGAAATTTCTGATCTTGATACTGGTGATAACATTCTAGTTAGAGACTTAGAATTACCAGAAGGTGTTCAATGTTTCTTAGACCCAAGAGTACCAATCGTAGGTGTAATTAAAGCTAAGTAATCTTAGGTTAATAATGCATTTAATAGTAGGTCTTGGCAATATTGGTGAACAATACCAATTAACTAGACACAATGTAGGTTTTTTAGTTATTGATGAAATAACTAAAAGCCTACAATCTTCAAATATAAACAAATCAAACTTCAAAGCTGATGTTTTAAAAGCTGGGTATAACTTATACGTTAAACCAACAACTTACATGAACAACTCTGGACAAGCAGTTGTTGCTATCAAAGATTATTATAAAATTGATATGGAAGACATAATTGTTATTCATGATGATTTAGATTTACCATTTGGAACTGTAAAGTTTAAAGTAGGTGGTGGTCATGGTGGACATAATGGATTAAGATCATTAGATTCTCATATTGGTAAAGACTATATTCGAGTAAGAATTGGTATAGGAAAACCAGAAGATAAATCTCAAGTTGCAAATTATGTATTATCGAACTTTTCAAAAGAGGAATTAAATAAATTAGAAGGTATAATCACTCATACTATTAAGGCAATTGAAGCACTAAAAAGTGAAGAAATTGACGAAGTAAAATCTAAATTTACATTGAAATAATAATATGAGCATAATAACAAAATATATTCTAAGAAAATACCTAATTAATTTTATTATTGTACTAATGTCCCTACAACTATTTTTTGTGGGAATGGACTTTTTACAAAATTCAAAAGATTTACCTGATTCTGCCAACTTACAACTTTTATATCTTATGTATAATAGTTTTTTTACACTAACATTAACTTTACCTCTATCATTAGTATTTGGGTGGATTGTTACTTTAGTAATCTTTGTTAGAAACAACGAATTAGTTGCTTTTTCATCTTTAGGAGCAAAAAGAGTTAATATCTATTTACCTGTGGTTATAATCTCTTTTATTTTATTAACTATTTTAATTGCTATTCAAACAACTCCTCTAGCATACTCTTATGAACAAAAGAAAAAGATACTTGATGGAAACTATTTCTCAAGTACAAAATCAGATATTTTCTTAAAATATGACAACAATTTTATCTATTTTAAAAAGCTTCATCCTTTAAGAAAAGAAGCAGAAGATATTCATATTTATAAAGTTGAAGATAGAGATTTAGTTGAAACTATAATTGCAAAAAAAGCATATTTTCAAAATAATAAATGGTATGTTGTTGATGCAAAAATAGTTAAAAAACCAAAAGAAATGAACTTTGAAACTTCAAAATTAGAAGTTAGATATGAAAAATTTTTAAATACTCTAGAAGGGTTTAAGCCTAAGATTCTTGACAATGTATATGAAGAGAAATCAAACTTCTCTATTATGGATGCAGTTTCAGCTCTTTCTTTATTAGAAAAACAAGGTGTAAATACTGATAAGATTAGAGCAGCAATTTATTATGAACTATTTATTCCGTTTTTTATTTTACCTTTAATTATGATAATATTTATATATACTTCTTTAAATCGAAGATTTTTTAATGTAGGTAGTTATACATCATTAACGATATTTGGTACATTAGTTATTTGGGGATTCTTTTTTATGCTGTATAAATTCTCAAATAGTGGTGTAATTAAGCCAGAATTATCGTTGTTATTACCTTTATTCTTGTGGTTTAGTGGTACATATATTATTTATAAGAAGAGAAAGAAGAATGGGTAAAATTAAAGCATATGGAATTTTATTATATAAAATAGAGAATAAGAGTATAAAAGTTCTATTTTGCAAATCTGTAAAGAGCCTTGATAGATGGGGATGCCTTAAAGGTGTTATCTTAAAAGGTGAAAATGCAAAAGAGTGTGCAAAAAGAGAGTTTAAAGAAGAGTGTGGGATAAATGTCCAAACTTATCTTTTTGAAAAATACTTCTCTCAGGAAAATGATGAAAAAGATATTGGTATTTGGATTGTAAATGCTAATAAAATAGATAATATTGACTCATACTTCACAAAAGATAAACTTATAGAGAGTTATCTTTCTTGGGAGAACTCAAAGGTTAAGTTCTTTGATATAAGTGAACTCCCTAAGATAAAGAAAAAACAATCTCAATTAATCTCTAAGATTAAGGGTTTTTTAGAAAATATGAATCAACACCATTAGCAATACCATTTGCTAATGCTTTTTGATATTTAGTCTGATATAGTCTTCTTGATTCTTCTGGATGAGTAATATATCCAAGCTCAATTAAAACAGATGGCATCTGTGCACCAACTAGAACCCAAAATGGTCCTTCTCTAACTCCACCATCAACAACTTTCTTATAGACCTTCCTTGCATTAAATAGCATGTTTCTTTGAATATCTATTGATAGTTTATGTGAAGCAGTAATTCTTGGTCTATTTAGTGATTCTAAGAAGGCTCTTTTTGTTGAACCACTCATCTTTCTAACATCTGAACCATTCTCTTTTGCTGCAACTCTTTTTGCTCTTTCACTTCTTGCTGGACTTAAGAAGAAAGTTTCTATTCCTTCTAATTTATGTGCTTTTGCTTTTCCTATTGCATTTGCATGAATAGAAATAAAGATATCAGCTTTCTTTTTATTTGCTAAGACTGTTCTGTTTCTAACTTTTAGATATTTGTCTGTATTTCTTGTAAGATATACTTTATATCCTCTTTTCTTCAAGTGAGATTCTAAGTATTTTGAAACTTTAAATACTACAACTTTTTCATATCTTTTTCTAGGACCAATTCCACCTGGGTCTTTTCCACCATGTCCCGCATCAATTACAACTACTTTGTTAAGACCTGGTCTATATTGTACTTTTTTAGGCTTTTTTGCAATAGTTTTTGTACTGCTTGTCGTAGCTTTATTTTTAATGTCTAGTACTTTTAAAATCAATCTTTTATCATTTACAAAAAAGTAGACTGTTTTTAAATTATATTTATCTTCAAATAATATTCTAAGAGTATTTGATGTTTCTTGTTTAATAACAATCTGTTTAACACCATTTATACTTAGTTTAGTAGGGTATGCATCTTTAAAACTACCTTTTATATCATATACGTCTTGGAATCCTGATTTTACTTTTTGTTCGAAAAATTTAATATAGCTTTTTGAAACTTTTGTTTTAAAATCAATAATAACCATATTGTTTTTTGATTCAACAGATTTAATTGTGTATTTGAAGTTTTCTGTTTTTTCTTGTATTTTTTTTGAAATTTTTGCTTTTGTAATCTTTTTAGGTTTCTCTATTTTTTTAGGTTTTTCAACTTTAATAGGTTCAATTTTAATATGTTTTTTTGTTTGTTTATTATATTTATTTAATTCACTTTGGTATTTACTAGTATCTTTATTTAATTTTTTACCAGTTTTAATAAGTGTTTTTAGGTTTTTTATTTCTTTATCTTTATCACTGTTAAGTACAGCTTTTAGATAATCCATTCTTGCTTCATTGTACTCATCTAAGGTACTAGCAAAAATGGAACTTGTAGTTAGTGTTAGTATAAAAAAAGTTAGAAGAATAAATTTTTTAAAAATTTTATTCTCCTTTTGTTAGCTTTTCCATTAATTCATGTACAGATATAATTTTATTAAGCTTATATCCATTAGAACCTGTAAAGAATAGTCCTGTATCTAAGTCACCATTGTATGCAGCACCAAGTCTATCCGCAATACAATAACCTACAGCTCTTGCTTCCACACCTCTGTGACAAGGAGCAACACAGTTAGAAATACATACTACTTTTGGAGCAGTACCATCTTCAATTGTCTCTTGTAATTTAGTTACAACTCTTCTAGCTGGTAATCCAACAGGAGACTTTCCTAATTTAATATCTTCTTCTTTTGCATTTAATAATACATCTTTAAGAATAGGTGAGGCATCACATTCGTAAGTACCAATAAATCTTGTTGCCATTTGTACACCAGTACATCCCATAGCGATAAACTTATCAATATCATTTTTATCCCAAATTCCACCAGCAGCAATAATTGGAATATCTTCTCCCCAATTTTTTGCTTCTTCAATAACAGGGCCAACAATATTTTCTAATTGGAACTCTTCTTTAAAGCAATCTTCATATTTAAATCCTTGGTGTCCTCCACTTAAAGGACCTTCAACGATAATTGCATCTGGAACTTTGTTATATTTTTTCCATTTTTTACAAATAAGTTTAAGTGCTCTTGCAGAACTTACAATAGGAACAAGGGCTACATCAGGGTAGTCTTGTGTGAATTCAGGCATATTTGTAGGAAGTCCAGCACCAGTAATGATAATATTAATACCTGCTTCACAAGCATCTTTTACCATTCTACCATAGTCATTACATGCATATAAAATATTACAAGCTAATGGAGCATCGCCACAGATTTTTCTTGCATTTTCTACAATTTCAAAAAATGCATCTCTTGAGTAGAAGTTCATCACATCTTTTGGTTTATCTTTTCTATATACGATATTTACATTTTCACTTGCATCTTTGTAATATCCAGTACCTACAGATGAAATAACTCCAAGGCCACCTTCTTTACTTACATTTCCTGCTAATTGATCCCAGCTAATTCCGACACCCATTCCCCCTTGGATAATCGGGTGCTTTATCTCATATTTCCCTATTTTCAAATCTGACCTTCTTTATTTTATTATTATCTTAGCGAAACTTTTTTTACCTTTTTGTAAAATATATTCTCCCGCTTCTAAATTTAGTTTTTCATCACTAACTTTTTCTTGATTTATTGAAACAGCATTTGCTTTAATATCTCTTCTTGCTTGAGAAGTAGATTTAACTAATTGTGCATCAACTAAAGCTTGACAAATCCAAGTACCAGCTTCTAATTCAAACTCTGGCATATCAGTTGGAATATCTTTTTTAGCGAAAACTTTTTCAAACTCTTCTTTTGCTTTTTCACCAGAACCAATACCATGGTATCTTTCAACAATTTCCATAGCTAAGTTTTCTTTTACTTTTTTAGGATGTAAAGAACCATCTTTTACATCTTTTTCCATTTGTTCAATCTCTTTTAATGATTTTGAAGATAATAATTCAAAATATCTCCACATTAATTCATCAGAAATTGATAATACTTTTCCAAACATATCATTTGCTTCATCAGTAACACCAATATAGTTACCTAAAGATTTAGACATCTTTTGAACACCGTCTAAACCTTCTAAAATAGGCATCATTAAAACAGCTTGTTGTTTTTTACACTCATATGCTTTTTGTAAAGTTCTTCCCATAAGTAAGTTAAACTTTTGGTCAGTTCCTCCCATTTCGATATCAGTATCCATTGCAACTGAATCATATCCTTGAAGTAGTGGGTAAGTAAACTCACTTACTGCAATAGGAGTATTTGATGCATATCTTTTTGAGAAATCATCTCTTTCTAACATTCTTGCTACTGTTAAGTTTGATGCTAAGTTAATAAGTCCTGCAGTTCCTAGTTCATTTAACCATTGTGAGTTAAACATAACTTTTGTTTTTTCTGGGTCTAAAATTTTAAATACTTGTTCTTTATATGTTTCTGCATTGTCTAAAACTTGTTGTGCACTTAAAACTTTTCTTGTTTCACTTTTCCCTGTTGGGTCACCAATTGTAGCTGTGAAGTCTCCAATTAAAAATTGAATAATTCCACCATGTTTCTGAAATGTTGCCATTTTTTGAATAAGTACTGTATGTCCTAAGTGTAAATCAGGAGCAGTTGGATCAAATCCAGCTTTTACATTAAAATTCTCACCGTTTTCATAATAGTTTCTAATAAGTTTTTCAATTCTTTCAATATCTATTATTTCTGCAGTTCCTCTTTGAATTTCTGCTAAAGCTTCTTTAATTTGTTCTTCCATAAATCCTCTTTTTTTAAAACTTATTTGTTATATGCGTCTTTTTTTGAGAAAAACTCTATAACTTTTGCTTTTTTTTCAATTAATTTTCTAACTTCTTCAATATTTGATTTGTTTACTTCAAACTCAATATCGCAATATTGTCTATATGAGTGTTTTTCTCTTCCATACTCAACAGATAATATATAACCTTCAAATTGAGTCATATACATAAGAAGTCTTGCTAATTCACCTTTTGTATTTGGTAAACTAACTACCATTCTGTATTGGTAAAGTGTATCTTTTGTCCATTTGCAAAATAACATCTCATCATTACTCATGATTTTCTTATATGCTTTATCACACATTTTATGATGAATAAGTGCTTTGTTCCCTTCTTTAAATGCAACGATTTCATCGGCAAATTTAGGGTGACAACAGTGGTCAAATGATACAGAATTAATACTAAAATTTGAATATATAAGTATATTATCAAATTTAAATTTTTTGATTTTACTAGTATACATTTTAAATCTAGCTACAAAACCTTGTTTTTCTATTACTTTTTTCTCAATTTCATGTTTTAAGTGTTTAAAGTAATCAAGATTGTGTGGTACTTTTTGTAAAGGCTCTTTTTTTACAAAAGATGTAATACTATCAAAATACTTAGAGAAGAAAGAGTTTAATATATTTCTTCCTGTTAACTCATCTATCTCTTTTAATCTTTGAGAGCATAAAAACTTGATTTGTTTTTTAGCTCTAGTTGTTTTAACTAAATCAGTCCATGAACATCTTGGGATTGCATAATCAACTGTTTTAATTGAAACGATGTCTGAACTTTTCAGCTCTGTTAAAAGTGGTTTTTTAACTTTATTTATAAAACACTCAACGGCATTTCTTCCTACATCTGTATGTACAGCATAGGCATAATCAAGTGCAGTTGAACCACGAGGTAAGTTGAATGTATCACCTTGTGGTGAATAAACAACAATATCTTCTGAAAATAAGTCATCTTTTGTATCTTGATAGAACTCTTCAATATTTTCAGTTGAGTACTCTAATGATTTTAGCCAATTTAAATTTGGCCCTTGTTTTGCTCCACTTTTATATTTCCAGTGTGCTGCAATACCATACTCTGCAATTTTATTCATTTCAAAAGTTCTAATTTGAACTTCATATATTTTAGAGTTGTAAAATACAGTTGTATGGATAGTTCTATAACCATTCTCTTTTGGTGTTGAAATATAGTCTTTAAATCTTGAGATTAAAGGTTTATACTCTAAATGTAAGAATCCAAGGATTTTATAACAGTCAATGTCATCTTCAACTAAAATTCTAATAGCAAGTAGGTCAAGTACTTCATCTATACTTACACCTTTTCTTTGCATTTTTAGATAAATAGAGTAGTGGTGTTTAATTCTACTATAAATATGAATTTTACTTAAATCATATCCATTCTTTTCTAACAATTTTTTTGTTGAAGAGATAAACTTATTAAAAGTTAACTGGATTGCATGTTGATGCTCTTTTATAAAGTCATCAATTTTTTTGTACTCTTGTGGGTAGATATAAAAAAATGCTAAATCTTCTAAAGTATTTTTAATAGTTGAAATACCAAGTCTATGAGCAATAGGAACATATACAACAAGAGTCTCTTCTGCAATTCTTAGCTGTTTTTTGTGAGGTAGTGCATCTAGTGTTAACATATTGTGTAGCCTATCACAAAGTTTAACAACTAAAACTCTAACATCATCAATTGATGCAATTAACATTTTTCTAAATGTAAGAGCAGAAGCAATAAGCTTTTTATCTGAATCAGATGGTGCTAACTCATGCTCTCTTATTTCATCAATTTTTGTAAGTCCATCAACCATATGAGCAACTTCATCTCCCCAGTTACTTCTAATAAAATTGATATCATATTTTGTATCTTCTACTACATCATGAAGTAAAGCTGTAGCAATTACATCTTCTTCTTTTGAAAAGTGTGAAGCAATTGATGCAACCAAAAGAGGGTGCACAGAATATGGTTCACCACTTTTTCTATATTGTCCTTTGTGAGCCTCAATAACAAAGTCAATAATTTCTTGAAGTTTTGGGGTGATTTTTGCTTCAGAGTGAAGTAGGTGGATAGCGTCGTCAAGAGTATTTATACTCTCTATTTTTTCAATAAATGGATCCATAATGATCTTTTAATTAACTATAAAAGCCTAAGCTTTTATAATTAATTTTTATCTACTAAACCTTCTATCACAAGTAGGCCATCTGCAATCTCATCAATTGCAATATCAGTATATTTCATATTTTGAGTGTTTTTTTCTAATAATGGCTTAGCACCTTTACTTAGTTCATCTGCTCTTTGACCAACTGCAATTGATAAAATATATCTATCGTTGTTTACTCTTTCTAAGGCTTTTGCCATTCTTTCTTCTAGTCTCATTTTTTTCCTTTATTTAACAATTGAACATTTAGTATAGTCACCTTGAACAATTTTTAAAAGATTACCTTTTTCGTTCATATTTGCAACTACAATTGGAAGTTTATTATCTTTAGCTAATGCAATAGCTGTATCATCCATAACTTTGATATGGTCTTCTAAAGCTCTATCATAAGAAATTGTATCAAGTTTTACTGCATCTTCATACTTCATTGGGTCTTTATCATATACACCATCAACTTTTGTTGCTTTAATTAACATTGAAGCATCAATTTCTGTTGCTCTTAATGTAGCAGCAGTATCTGTTGTGAAGTATGGGTTTCCAGTTCCAGCAGAGAAAATTACAACTCTACCTTTCTCTAAATGTCTTTGTGCTTTTCTAACAATAAATGGCTCAGCAATTTGTTCCATTTTGATTGCAGTTGAAAGTCTTGCACTTAAACCTTTGTGTTCTAATGCTTCTTGCATTGCAACACCATTGATAACAGTTGCTAACATACCCATATAGTCAGCACTTGTTCTTTTTATAACACCATCAGCAGCAGCAGTAACACCTCTAATGATGTTTCCACCACCAATAACTATCCCAACTGCGATATTATTATCAACTAACTCTTTGATTTCATTAGCAATATAGTCTAAAATCTGAGTGTCGATACCATACCCGTCAGCACCAGCAAGTGCTTCACCTGAAAACTTTACAAGTACTCTTTTGTTCATTCTGTTCCTTTAATAATTACGGGATTATACCTAAAAATTCTAAAAAAAAAGTTAATAAGATTAACTTAATGCCCACTCATAAAATGGTAAAACATTTACAATATTCTTTTCTTTTCTTATAGTTTCATTGTTTGATACAGTAATTATGTAAATTTCTTTAATATTATATTCATTTGCTGATTTAATAATTTTTTTAAGTTGTGCAGCCATAAGCATCGAGTTAAAAAATGGAATAGAGCAAATAGCAATATTCTCTTTGGGTAAGTAAAAATCAATATAATCTAAATAAAAAATCTCTTGTTTTTTATTTATTAGCTCCTGAAAAATGATGTTTGTAAGTTCATTTTTAAACTTCTTTTTATGGCTAATTGCATTTAAAAAAGCAGAATTATAAGAGTATATTTTTTTTGTAGCTTTATCTTGATTATACTTTTTTATAAAATATATAATTTTCTTGTCTTCATACTCTTTACATTTTGCATAGAATTTATCTTTTGAAATTTTAATATCTTGTTTAAGGGTTAAAAAAAGTTGATTTAAAGACTTCTTTTCATCAATATTTTCAAATAATAGTTTTAATATTTTTTCACTAGTTTCATCTTTTGTAAAAAGTTTTAGCATCTCTTGTAGTTGTGAATAAACTTTGTATTCAGCTAAGTTTACTGATTGAGGAAGGTTTCCATGTTTTAAAAAGGTATTAAAGCTTTGGGTAATATTTTGATGTTTACTTTCATGAAGTAAATACTCTTCAAAATCCAAAGGGCTTAAAAATAGGTTTTTATACCCTTTTAACTCTTTTTTTTCATAAGTAGAAATTATTACACTATCGCAATATGGAATCTTAAAAGAAAAATCAAAGTTCTCTAATACAATCACTTTAATATTGTTTCTAAAAACATACTCTTCAAGGTTTTCTTTTATTACTTCTTTTGAGTTTCTAATATCATTAAAGTCAATATATAAATAGTCTTTTGTTTCAAAATTTGATAGATAGTCAAAAATTAAAAAGGTTTTTCCTGACCCTATTGGTCCAGAGAGCATTGTCTTAGGGTGAGTTATTCGTGTCTTTCTTTCAATAAAGTTTATTTTAGAAAGTTCAAACTCATGACAATACTCTAAAGTATTCATTTTCTTTTTTCGTGAAGTACTACAGCTTCTTTTACTGCATTTATGTAGCTTTTTGTATTTAGTTGTCTATTCTTTTTATAGGCTATATCAAAAGCTGTTCCATGGTCAACTGAAGTTCTAATAATAGGAAGATTCAAACTTACATTTATACTTTGGTCAAAATATAAAGCTTTTAATGGTGCTAAACCTTGGTCATGGTACATTGCTACAAAGTATTTGTAGTTTTTTCTAGACATAGGAGAAAAAGCAGTATCTGGAACTAATGGTCCTTTAAAAAGTTCTTTACCTAACTCTTTATTTGCTTTTTTAATAGCTTTAAATATTTCTACTTCTTCATCACCTAAAACCCCGTTATCGCTTGCATGGGGATTAAGCCCTAAAACACCTATTTTTTTAGCATTTACACTTTCTTGGAAATCTAAAAGAAAAGTTGTTAAATCTTTTTCATTTATTTTTTTAGGAACTTTTTTTAGGGCACAATGCTCAGTAAAAAGACCTACAAACATCTTTTTACATCCAAGCATCATAATTGCATTTTTACCAAAAAAGTCCCTTAGTACTTCTGTATGACCTTTATATTTTATGCCAGCTTTATTCCATGATTCTTTATTTACTGGAAGAGTTACAATAGAAGTTACTTTTTTATCTTTTGCTAGATTAATTGCTTCACAAAATGAATCATATGAAAATTTACCACTTTTTTTTGTAACTTGTCCAGGTTTTATCTCAAAGTCTGCTTTTATATTATGTGTCTTAAAACTTTTTGGAATATCCATTCCTAAAAGTTTTGAAGCACTCTTTAGCATAGGTTTATTTATGCAGTAAATAGGTTCACAATAAGCAGATATCTTTTCATGAGCACTAAGAGCTATTTCTATACCAATACCATTTAAATCACCTATAGAAATAGCAATTTTAGGTTTTTTACTCATACTAAGTCTTTCATATCTTTTATAGCTTTTTCAAGTCCCGTAAATACAGACCTAGCAATAATACTTTGTCCAATATTTAACTCTTCAATTGTTTTAATAGATGAAATTAATCCTACATTTTGGTAGTTTAATCCATGTCCTGCAGCAACTTTTAGGTTCAATTGTTGAGCTAAAGCAGCAGATTTTTTAATATCTTTTCTACTTTTATGAAGTAAATCTTTTAAAACTTTTTTAGGTAATTCAAACTCTTCAATAGAGTGGTGAGTTTGACTTAAGTTACTATGTAACATTGCATAGATATTTGCAAATGTTCCTGTATGAAGCTCTACCCATTCAACTTTTAGTTTTGAACTTAATTCAATCATCTCTTTTGTTGGGTCAATAAATAGTGAAACTTCAATTTCATTATCATGTAGTTTTTTAACGGCTTTTTTGATTTTAGTATAGTATGTATCTAAATTCAATCCACCTTCTGTTGTAACTTCTTCTCTTTTTTCTGGAACAAGTGTTGCTCTAGCAGGCTTTAATTTGCAAACTATATCAATAATTTCTTCATCAATAGCACACTCTAAGTTTACTGGAAGTGAAGATTGTTGAATGATAGCTTTTGCATCATTATCATGGATGTGTCTTCTATCTTCTCTTAAGTGAATTGTGATTTGGTCAGCACCAGCAAGTTTACAAATTCCTAAAGCATCTAGTGGATTAGGGTCATTTATTTGTCTTGCTTCTCTTAACACAGCAATATGATCAATATTTACTCCAAGTAACATAGTTTTCCTTTTTATGATAAATCTTTTAGTGTTGCAATATTAGCTGCAAGTTTATTGTGAACTTCTAAGTATTCTAGCTCAGGCTTAGAGTCAGCTACCACACCAGCTCCTGCTTGGAAGATAACTTTATCTTCTGTAAGCATAGTTGTTCTAATAGTAATTGCTGAGTCCATATTTCCATCAAAACCGAAGTAAGCAATACTTCCAGAGTAGAAGTTTCTTTTTATACCTTCAAATTGAGCAATCAATTCCATTGCTCTAATTTTTGGTGCTCCAGTCATAGTTCCTGCTGTAAATGTTGCAGCAAATAAGTCAAACATATCATATTTTTCATCATCAATTAAAGCTTCAACATCTGAAACAATATGCATAACATGAGAATATCTTTCAACCCTCATAAGGTCAGTTACTTTTACTGTTCCTTTTTTTGCAACTCTTCCCACATCATTTCTTCCTAAGTCAATAAGCATGATATGTTCAGCTCTCTCTTTTTCATCACCTAAAAGCTCTTGTTCTAGCTCTAAATCTCTATCTAGATTTTTCCCTCTTTTTCTAGTTCCTGCAATTGGTCTTAAAAGGATATGTCCATCAACAAGTCTAATCATTACTTCAGGAGAACTTCCTGCAATACAAAAATTTTCATACTCTAAGAAAAATAGATATGGGCTAGGGTTCTTACTTCTTAATGCTCTATAGAAACTTAAGTGGTCTACTTTTGCTTTTTGAATAAATCTATTTGACATAAGAATTTGGAATACATCACCACTTTTAATCATCTCTTTAGATTTTGCAACCATTTCAAAGAACTCTTCTTTTGAGTAGTTGAATTTACCTTCATCTAAAAGCTCTGCTTTTTTTAGTGGTTGATAAGAGTATGGAGTATAAAGTTTCTCTTCAATCTTTTCTAAATCATCTTTTTTCTCTTCTAATGAAGTTACCATTACAAGTTTAGATGTTTTGTGAGAGAAACCTAAAATAATTTTTGGTCTAACCAGGTCTAAATCAGGGATATTAAGTTGGTCAACTAAATTATCCATTGATTTTTTAAGTTTTGGTTCAAACTCTTTTCCAATATCATAACCAACATTTCCAATAAATCCATCAACAAGACCAATTCCTAACTCTCTTGCTTTTTCTTTGTAAATAGCTTTATCAAACTGCTTATAGTATTTTTGTAAAAATTTTAATGGGTTTGAATCAACCTCTTTAGTTTCTCCAGCTTCATTTCTAAAAAAAGTTTGATTGTTTTCATGCCAAACTCTTTCTCTTTGTCCAATAAAAATAAATGAGTAGTTCCCATCACTTGAGTTGATAGTACTTTCGAAAAGAAATGTTAGTTCGTTTGAGTATAGTTCTTTAACTTTTTCGTAGATCGACACCGGAGTGAACTGATCTAGAAAAAGCACTTTAGAGTAAAATTGCATTATATATATAGCCTTTTAGAATGTTAAAATAAATGCTCCAGAAATATTAAGTTGTTTTTTAATATTGTCTATAGCAAGTTTTGCTTGTCCTCTTGAGTTATATGGTCCAATTAAAACTTTATGGAACATTTTATTGTTTATAGAAACTTTATAAATTTTGTATTTAAAACCTTTTTTAGTAATAGTATCAAGATATTTGTCATTTGGCATTTTTGAAAATGCACCAACTTGAACAAATGTACCAGAAGGTTTTGTCGTAATAGTTGAACTAGCTGCTGTTTTTACTGGTGTCTTTTTAACAACAGGTTTAGGCTCTACTTTTTTAACAACTGGTTTTGGTTCTGGTTTTTTAACAACAGGTTTAGGCTCAGGTTTTACTGTTTCTTTTACATCAAAAACATTTGGTTTTGTTTTAGCAACAGGCTCTTCTTTTACAACTTTTTCTTTCTCTTCTATTTTTTCAAGGTCAAGATTTGTAGTCGCCTCTTTTAAAGTAGTTGCTTCTTTGTTATTCTCTTCTTTAATGTTTTTTAGTTTTTCATTGATTATCTTTTGATATTGTTCTTCAATGTTTTCATCTGCTAAGATAGTTTGAGTATTTTCTTTATCAGATGCTGTTTTAGAAAAAGATTCATCCTCAGTTGAATCATTAGTTAAAAGGCGAATAATAATAATTGTTAATAAAAATAGAATAACAAGAATTAAACCTAAAACTAGATATTTCTTTTTATTATCACTATTTTTTCCTGCAGAAGAGGGAGTTTTACCTAGCATAATATCGCTATACTCTTGTTCCTCTTGCATTCTAACTTCTCTATCTAAATCAGGGTTTAACCTTGGTTGTGGTTGTTCCTGATGATTTTGTTGTTCTTCATAAGCAGACTGAGCATTTTTAATTTCACTTAGTCTTTGTTCAATTTCAGTCTCTTCTTGCTTTAATTGAACTTTCTTAATAAAATCTTCGCCTTTAATTTCCATAATTGATCCTTATTACTTTCGGTTTGACTCCAGTTATTAGTACGTCGATTGATTGTAGATAACAAAGTTGTTAGCTAAATCTTTAAGCTCACCCTTGATTTGTTCTTGTAAATCAGTATTATTAATATCATCTAAAATATCAGCAATCTTATTAGCAATGAATTCAAACT